>JAVVGH010000112.1:0-3947 GCA_032249215.1 Pyrobaculum sp. | reverse complement strand
TGCAAAGAGGTCTGCCCCATGGACATAGACATACCGCAGGTGATACACGAAATAAAAAACAGATATCTGAAAAACAAGACATAGAGACGACGTGTTTTTCGAGACGTAAAGCACTGCGTGCCGGAGCACAGCCCGCTCCGTCGTCAGCAACACCTTGCGGCACCGCCTCCTTCCACTACCCGGCCACATGCATGAGTGACGTGAAGAAGACTGGCTTGAGCGTTGTGAATTTGCAACGCCTTTTCAAGCTCGACGCCCCGCGCGACGCGGTCTTTAAGCTACTTAACGCGCTTCATCACCTCGGCGTAGTCTCCTTACGTCAGCCGCCCCCAGGAGACGCATCGGCTAGACCAAGCTGTTGAGGGAGTCCCCCAGACGGCGTTATATCAAATCCTCACCTCTAGGACGGGCTCTCAAGATTATTTAAAGTCGCTTAAAAGAGAGACGCCGGAAGGCGGATCTACGAGAGACCTTGAGGGGCTTCTGGCGTAGCCGAGGAAGTGGACAGGCCACGTCTCGTACTCGACGTGTCCGGCTATCCGCGCTCAATAGGGGCGTACTACGCGCCTTAGGCGTATAGGTGACAAGCCACGTAGTGGCCCCGCCTCGCCTCCATAAGTGGCGGCTCTTCTTTTTCGCATTTGTCTCTGATTATGTACGGACAGCGGGGGTGGAAGCGGCAACCGGCAGGCGGGTTAACGGGGCTGGGGGGCTCGCCCTGCAGTAGGAGGACTTTTCGGCCTCTCGCCGTCTTGGGGTCCGGCACCGGCAGAGCCGAAATTAAGGCTTGTGTGTATGGGTGCAACGGCTCTTTTATCACGGCGTCGGCCGGGCCGAGCTCCGCCATCTTTCCCATCTACATAACTCTGAGTCGCTCATGAAGCTGGGTGTATCTTAAGACATTGAAGTAGTTATTCCTTCATCAAATTCTTAACCATCTCTATGGCCTTGTCTAGCTGGGGGTCGCGTCCTTCGCGGTAGTCTTGGGGGGCTATTTCCACCTCTACGTCTGGCTCCACGCCGCGTCCCTCTATGCCCGGCCCCAGGTCGTCGGCCCAGAAGGCGTATTTGGGCTGGGTTATTATGGTGCCGTCGACCAGCTTGTAGCGGGTGTCTATGCCCACGGTGCCGCCCCAGGTCCTCTTGCCCACCACTGGGCCGAGCTTGAGGCGTTTGAAGTCGTAGGTGAAGATGTCGCCGTCGGACCCCGCGTGTTCGTTTGTGACCAGCACGAGGCGCCGCGGCAGGACGTACTCGGGGTAGGGATACGGCTTGAAGTGCCTAGTCACGAATTTCGCAAAGACGCCGGTGACGGCCCTTAGGATGAGCATGCCGGAGGTGTGGCCGCCCCGGTTGTAGCGGATGTCCACTACGAAGGCTTGTTTATCGCCTTCTGCGTTTAGCGACTTGAAGAACTCGGCGTATCCGGCGGGGCCCATGTCTGGTATGTGGACGTAGCCCACTGCGCCTTCGGTTCTCTCGTGGACGTAGCGCCTATTGGCCTCAACCCAGTGTCGGTAGATGAGGTATTTCTCGTCGCGGACGGTCTTTACAGTATACGTCTTGACTTCGCCGTTGCGCTCCACCTCTATTTGGACCACGTCGCCCGGCCTGTTCAGCAGGGCGTACTCCGGCGACGTCTCGGGGCCGAGCTTCACGCCTGCTATGGACACCACGCAGTCCCCCTCTCTGACGTCTACGCCGGGGGCGAGGAGGGGCGACCTCTCGCCCTCGTAGGAGGGGTCCCCCACGAATATCTTCGCTATCCGCCAGCACTTCCCGTCCCATTTAAACTCGGCGCCGAGGCCGCCCACTAGATACGGCTTGTCCACCTCGAAATCCGGCACTATCTCGTAGGCGTGGCTCGTGCCGAGCTCTCCTTGCATCTCGTTGATTACGTCGCTGAGCTCAAAACGTGTGCCTACCCTCTCCAGGAGGGACTCGTATTTCTTGTACACGGCGTCCCAATCCACGCCGTTGAGGTCGTTGCGCCAGAAGTGCTCCCGCATCAGAAGCCAAGCCTCCCGGAGCATCTGCCGCCACTCCTTCTCCGGCTCCACGTACACCTTCACCCGCGACATGTCCAACACGCCGCTCTTCCGCCCAGGCTCCTTAGACTGGAGGTCCGGTCTCTTCTCCACGTCGATGAGTCTCAGCCTCCCCTCCTCCTTCACCAGTAGATACCTCCCGTCCGGAGATGCCCTAATCGCCGAGACGCCGCCCAAGAGTTGCTCCTTGGCCTTGGTCTCTAGGTCGTACAGCTCCACGACGCCTCTCCTCTCCTGGGCAGACCAGAGGTAGTACTTAACGGCCCCCTCCACCTCGTATCTAAGCCACGCCACCTTGCCGCCCTTAAGCCCTACCACGGCCGCGTAGAGGCCCTCATCCACGGGGAAGGGCTCCACCCGCAACTGGATCCCCTCCACGTCGACGTCGCCGGGCTCCCCCTCAGCCTTTTTGTACACTATAAACGGGGAGGGGTCGCCGCGGCGGAGCGCCACGAGGTAGGGCTTGGAGTATTTGGCGAAGGAGTAGATGAACTGGACGGGGTCCATGGAGGGGTTCAACGCCCTCCGGGAGAGGAAGTAGAGAAAACGCCCCTCGGGGTCAAAAGACGGCGAGTAGTCGTAGGCGGTGGGGCTGGTCACGTCGTAGGTCCTGCCCCCGGCCACGTCGTAGAGCCTTATGTTCTGGACGTAGACCCCCGCCGGCTTTGCGTAGGCCAGCCAGCGGCCTGAGGGGTGCCAGGCCATGTCGGTGATTAGGCCGTATTCGCTCCTGTCCACGAGAGATGCAGCGCCGGTCTCGAGGTCGATGAGCCAAAGCTCGCCTTTGTGGTTCGCCGCCGCCAGCCTCGGCCACTTAAGCGCCAGGGCCTCCACCAGCCCCACCCCCGGCTCCAGCCGCTTCAACAAGACGCCGTCTGCCGTGTACACCTCCACGGCGCCGTCGAAAGTGGAGACGGCGATTCTCTCCCCGTCGGTGGATATGTGTTTATACCTCAGGGCTCCGCCTTTGGCGCCGAGCTGCGCCACAGCCCCCTCCCACGCCGGGACGGAGAACGCCTGCCCCCTCGACACCACCGCCAGCCGGCTCCCAGAGACTAAGACGAACTGCTCCAGGTACTTCATCGGGTCGACGAACTTGGCCATCTTGGCCTTGCGCGACAGGGGGAGATCTATCTTGACGAGTTGCGCCTTGCCGACGGCGGGGTCGTATAGATATATGTCGCCGCCGGTCTGGAAGACTATACGCCTCCCGTCTGTGCTGGCGTTCCTCACGTAGAAATCTCTAAAGTCCGTGTGGCGCCTCAAGTCGCCTCCGTTGAGGTCCACGGAGTAGAGGTTGCCCACCCCCTCGTGGTCGGAGACGAAGTAGACCCGGCCGCCTATCAGCATAGGCGAGGTGACGTTGCCCGGGAGGTCGAGGAACTTCTGGAAGGTGCGGCCCCCGTCTCTGCTTATCCAAAGGACGCCCCTTGCTCCTCCTCTATACCGCTTCCAGTGGGGGAGGTCGTAGGTGTTGCGGCCTAAGATCACCACCCCGTCGCCGTACACCAGTGCCGTGGCGGGACCTAGGTTCAGCCTCTCGTAGACGCCTGTGAGGGAGACCGCGTAGAGCTCGCGCCACTGGGTGAAAGGCGTCTTGAAGTCGCTGTATACGAGGACCCTCCCGTCGGGGGTCCAGCCGACCACCCTCGTGTAGGGGGTGCCGAAGTAGGTGATCCTCCTCGGCTCCCCGCCCTCCGCTGGGATTACGTAGACGTCGGCGGCTGTGCCATGGTCAGTCTGTTGAAGCCTAGTGAAGGCTATCCACCTGCCATCTGGCGAAAACTTCGGCCTAACCACAATGCCGAAGTCTGAGGTGAGTCTGACCCCCACTCCGCGAGAGAACTTCCAGAGGTCGTCCTCAGTCACGAAGATAATGTCGTCGCCGTAGATGTCGGG
>JAVVGH010000111.1:0-3967 GCA_032249215.1 Pyrobaculum sp. | reverse complement strand
TTTATTGGCGACGTTTCCCTGGGGGCATGGAGCTGCCTCTGCTTCAGTTGGTGTTCCTGGTGTTGCTGGTGGCGCTTCCCGTGCTTTCGAAGAAGGTGGAGCACAACTTAGAGCTGTTTTTCCTCGCGATGGCTGTGGCGGGGGCCACCTTGGCGGGGATCTGGAGCCTCCAGCTCGTCGAGGAGGCCCTTCTCCACCCGCTGACTGTTTACCAGCCCGGCGTCGGCTACGTGCCGATTGGCATAACCCAGGTGGTGCTGGCGGCGGGCTTGGTCTTCTACTTCCTTAGGCACAGGCTAGCGGCGAAGGCCGACGTGTTGGCGAGACCTGGGGTTCTTGCCCTTCTTATCTTCGCCCTTGGCCTCTCCAGTAGCGCGATTTCGGCGATTGTGGCGGCTGCGGTTTTGGCGGAGCTCCTCGGCTTCGCCAACGCGCCGCATGGCTACAAGGCCCGGGCGGCTGTGTACGGGGCCTACGCCATAGGCGCGGGGGCGGCGCTTCTCCCCATCGGCGAGCCCCTCTCCACCATCGCCGTCGCCAAGCTGAGGCAGGGCTTCTTCTACCTCGTGGACGTGCTTTTCGACGCCGTGTTTATCATAGTGGCGTTCTTCGCCCTCTACGCCTACTTCATCCTGAAGAGGCTCCACGTGGCGGGCGTGGAGGTGGAGCCCTACGAGCCGGAGCTCCGGGAGGTGCTCCTCAGGGCGGCTAAGATATTCATCTTCATCTTCGCCCTGACTATACTGGGCGAGTTCTTCAAGCCAGTCGCCGAGGTCGTGGCGGGGCTGGGGAGGGAGGTTCTCTACGTCTTCGGCACGTTGTCCGCCGTCGCCGACAACGCCACGCTGGTCGCCGCGCTCGTGGCGCCGGGGATGGCCGTAGACGCGCTGAGGAGCTTCCTTACTTCGCTGGTGCTCTCCGGCGGCTTCACCATACCGGGCAACGTCCCCAACATAGTCTTGGCAACAGTGCTGAAGATCGGGTTCCGCGAATGGATAAAGCTAGCCCTCCCCATAGGCCTCGCGGTCTTCGTCGCATTGGGTCTCTACGTCCTGGCGCTGATGCCACACCCGCCTCTCTCCGGCGCCTTTAGATGAGGCACAATTTGAGACCTCTGCACCTTCTAAAGCCGTGATCGCAATTGAGAGGGAACCCAGCTGGCTTGACCGCCTAGTGATGGAATTCGTAAGGTGCCTCGGCTTCAACTACGTCATCGTGGCCGGATACGTAGCTATATTACTGGGCCGCACAAGAACCACAGACGACGTCGACGTGGTGGTCGACGCGGCCTCCGGCGCCGAGGTAGCCGCAAGAGTGGCCAGATGCGGCTTCAAGCCCCTCACCCTCGGGAGCAACCTAGACTACGAGTTCAGACACCTCTCGGTCAGGTTCTACAAGCCGCCCGCGGTCCTGCCTAACTTCGAAGTGAAGCCGCCGCGGAGCTTCTACCAGCGCTACGCCCTGGCCCAGAGGATAGCCGTCTCCATAGCTGGGGAGGTTCTATACGTGTCGCCGCTGGAGCTCCAGATCGCCTACAAGCTGTGGCTCGGCTCCGACAAAGACTTTGAAGACGCGGTATTCCTCTACGCCTTCGCCAAGTGGAAAGGAATTTTAAACCATGAGGAGCTTGAGGCGTGGGCGAGGAGGCTCGGAGTCTCGTTGGAGAGGCTGAGGAGGAGCGTAGGAGAAACCTAGCACACAACGCCAAGGTGCTCCGCCTCTTCGCGGAGCTTGCCGCTAAAAACGACAGTGACTACTGGAGGGCCTACCTCAACTTCATCAACGACTTCTACCGCTACGTCTGGCGGCGGCTTGAGGAGGATCCCCTCTTCCGGGAAACCTACATGAAGATACTCGCCGAGAGGGCCAAGAGGCCGAGGAGAGAGCCGCCCCAGGAGCAGGTCGCCGCTGAAAAGACTCCGCCCGCATGAGGCGCGTGGCGCCGTCGCCGAGCGGAAAACTGCAACGGTACGTTCTCTGGCAATTACTAGCAGGTATCATATTTCTACGTCAGCGCTCCTTATCCACTCAACAAATGATAACGAAAAGCCGCGGGTCCGCGGGCGTCGGCTGAGGGCATTGGGCCCATCGTTGTTGCTAATTGTGGTGGCGGTAATGGGCACGGTGCTGGTGTACCTCTGGTTCGCAGGCTATTAGCAGAAGCCAAGCCAAGTCGATGACCGCCTCAGAAAGGCTGAAGATAGAAGCCGCATCTCTCCGGCTGGCACAGGCGGATCCGGCACGGCCGTGCTACGGCTCTACATGCAACGTGGACAGAGCTGCCGTTGACGTGGTGGACGTCTATGCGTATAGGCCGGGATCCATAAAACTGCAGGATCCAGCCTCTACGTTCCACATAGTCCGGCGAGCTTGCGCAGTGCATCCGCCGCCCGGGTGCGGAATCTACCCGGGATACGACTATGATGAAGCCCATCACGCTGAAGGGCACAGGCTACATAGCCGCCGTCGCGGCATCTTAGAGGGCTACGGCACATCTCCCCCAGATCCGCCTATAACCCCAAATTTATTAGGTGAAGTCGGCGTCTAGTCGTGGAGTGCAGAGAGATTAGGCTGGATGCCCCGTGGCCGCCTAACCAGGTAAAGGCGCATAGGTTTGTGATCTACGACGTGTTTGAGCCCCCCGACGTGCCCTTCGAGAAGCACGTAATCCGGGTGGTGGGCGCGGTGGAGAAGCCGCTTGAGGTACCGCTTAGGGAGCTGGCGGAGAGGTACCCCTGCGTGGATCTGGTCGCCCCCTTCCACTGCGTCACTGGCTGGAGCGTGGAGCGGGTGGTGTGGCGCGGGGTCCAGACCAAAATACTGCTGGAGGAGGCGAGGCCCTACGGGCGGTACGTCTTGGCGTGGGGGGTAGACGGCTACAGCGCCTCTCTGCCGGTGGAGGCTCTTCTGGAGGAGACCTCCGTTATAGCCTGGGCCATGGACGGCAAGCCCATCCCCAAGAAACACGGCGCACCCGCGAGGCTGGTGGTGCCCACCCGCTACGCGTGGAAAAGCGTGAAGTACTTCGGCGCGTTGGAGGCCTTGGAGGAGCCGGTGCCGGGCTACTGGGAGATGCAGGGCTACTCCCTCAACGCCGACCCCTGGCGCGAGGAGCGCTTCGACTTCGGCAACCCCGTGATGAGGGGCCGGAGGGTCTCGGTGTAGCAGTAAGGCGGGAACGTGAAATATCCATATAGAGATACGGCAATAGGAGTCGTGTAGTTGTCTCGTTGATAGCCTTGGGACTTAATGCTTTGTCGCAACGCCCCACCCAGACGGCCGCGACGTCTCAGACGGCACTGCGCCCCCCACCGCCGCCTCTTCTGCAGTGCCTCACCGCCGGGTCTCAAAGTGGGTCTCTTACCGCACGGCGCCCACCAGAGACCCCACTTCGTGCCCTACGTGATCCGCCGACGACTGGGCAACACCCCGGCGTCTAGGTCGCCGTTCAGCCCGTCCCGTTGCCTAGACGATCCAGACGGCATCGGTAGCGTTGCAGAACAAGAATCCTCACCTCGCAACGATTGTCTCCACCTCTCCCAGGCCTCCGCGCCAACGCCCCACCTCACGGTCCCCCTACAAGGGGTTTGAAACCCCCACACTTGCCGTCATAGTGTTGTCAAGCAATGGGGGGCCACAAGGCGTTAGGAGGGTCTTTTCAAGGTCGTCAGCTACCTCCTCGTCTACCGGAGCCCGATTAGGCAGTGGTTGGCCACTGGCTTGACTGTATTGCTTGGTCTACC
The DNA here is from genome assembly GCA_032249215.1 of Pyrobaculum sp. GTDB lineage: Archaea > Thermoproteota > Thermoprotei > Thermoproteales > Thermoproteaceae > Pyrobaculum. Next base: position 224 of record JAVVGH010000111.1, on the reverse strand, counting down.
TGGAACTGTTTATACCAGCGCCGGCTTCTATGCAAGACAGGTGGCAATTAAGTATCGCCTCTCCCCCACAGACCCAAACACTCTATCTTTGTTGAAGATGGTTGTTAGTTTTTAAAGAGGTGGAGAGGAGGCACCATGGATTTAGAGCTTGCTAAGGTCCTTGCGGGGATGGGCGGGCTGGTGGCGGGCGTGGGGGTTTTTACCAATTGGGCGGCTGTGTTGAT
>JAVVGH010000110.1:0-3981 GCA_032249215.1 Pyrobaculum sp. | reverse complement strand
TCCAGGACTGTCGAGACATGTGACGATAACTTCTCGCCTCTGACCCTCTGGAAACGTATTAATAGGCCCGTACTTAACACCGTGGTTCTCACGTTGATAGCCTTTGTACTGACAGCGCTTATTCTCGCAGTGAGCCCATTTGCGACGCCGCTTTATGCCACTGCCCCCGTTGAGGTGAGGCAGTTCGAAATAGTGGCAGGCAACTTCGCCGAGAGGTTTCTACAGATACCTCAGCCGCTTGCAACCGCGGCCGTCCTGACGTTGCTGGCGGCTGCGGTATATCTCGAGTTCTTCGCGAAGATGCAGGCGGGGAAGTTGCCTAAGATAATTGCCGTCCTCGCGTTGCTTTATGGGGTCCCTCTGCCGTATGTATACGTGGTTGAGGGAGGCAACGTGGTGGTTGTGCTTAGCAACTTCGCGAAATTTGTCTCCATCCCCCTTTTCGGGGTAGCACTCCTTGCAACCGCCACTGAAGCTCTTTTAACCCCGCAGAAGAGGGCGAGGGTTATTGCAGATCTTTCAATAACTGAGGAAAAGACGGAGAAGGAGGCGTGATATATTGTTTCTTCTGCGCACGTCCACTTACTGTGTACAACGTTGTGAAGCTACGCACAGAGCTTTCGCTGGACTTATATGTATACGCCTGCGATGAATGCTTATCTAAGTATAGCGACTTCATCCTTGAGGTCGTGAAAAGAGGCGAGAAGGTGCCCTATTTTCCAAGCAGGAATCACAGGTACTCCGCTATGAATAAACCCGGTGTCGGAGGAGGTTATTACAAGCGGCGCCACAGAAGGGGCAAAAGCCAGTAGCTTGGAGAGACATCGAGAAACCTTCTTCAAATGACTGCTTGCGACCTCGGACCACCTCCCCCCGCCGCTCCTCCACTTCTTTGCCTCCACCACGAAAACCACCTCCCTGTTCCACGCAACGACGTCGAACTCGACCCCGCCATCGCAGTCAAGCCTCAGATTAGACGCCACGTTGAAGCCGAACTCCGCAAACACGTGCCTGATAAATACCTCGAATTCCCTCCAATCTAGCCGCTTTATGTAACCCGCCACGTTTATCCCTCCCTTAAGGGCCTTGTAGAGCACGTAGCCCCGGCTGGCCGGCTCACCTGACCCAATAAACCCCAGCCTCCTCAGGCAGTCCAGCGCAGATGCATCCCCAGAAAGATACTGCCTTACCGCCGCATCTACGCCTTCACACACATTTAAAACATAAACAGGAGGTATTAAGTGTGATGACTTCTGCACGTTGAGGGGTGATAGAGGTCCAAAGCGCTGAGCCCAGCTATACAACTTTAATAGTGGAAACATGACGCCGCCGTGGGTTGCGTCTCGCCGATTTCCTGCGAGCTCCAGGCAAGCAGAGAGGCGGAGCTCCGCACAGACGTGTTGGTGGTGGGGGGCGGACTCGGCGGTCTCGTAGCCGCGCTGGAGCTGAGACGCTACGGCTACGAGGTTAAGATCGTCCACATGGGTCGTCTCGGCGGCCACCATGTCTTGGGGAGCGCGCCTAGGTTCGCAGAAGACATCGACGTGGAGTCCATCGCGGCCAAGGTCAAGGAGCTAGACGTCATGGAGGGGTTTTTCGACGGGCTGTTTGTTTACAGCGGTGGCACGAGATATAGCGTTCACTACAGACACCTCATACTCGCCACAGGCGGCGTCGACGTGCCGATAACCTTCCCCAACAGCGCCAAGGCGCCGCAGAAGCCGGCGGAGGAGGCTCTGCAGAGCCCCCCTAGAGGTCTCAAAATAGCCGTGTGGGGCTCCACTGAGTGGGGATTACGGACGGCCTTAACGCTGAGGGGCTTGGGAAACGAGGTAATTCTACTAGACAACTCCGCGTATCTGCGCGACACTAAATACTATGAAAAGATAAAGAGCAAAATAGACTTCCCTATAACTACCTCTGTAATAATTAAGAGGTTTGAAAAGGGCGTACTCACCTACGAAGTTGTGACTGGCAAGAAGCAGAACGAGACTAGGCAGGAAAAGGTGGATCTCATCGTGTCGGCGGTGAGGATGGTTAATCCCTACGTCCCTATGAAACTTGGATTCAAGGTCTTCTACAGCTTCGAGCTGAACTCGCTTATACCTAGGCGCACAAACGCGGGCGAGCTGTTGATGCTGGACAGCTCGGGAAGGGCCGTGGGCGGCGGCAACGTATACGCCACTGGGCATCTCTACGGCGCCGTTAGGGAAAACCACGTGGCTCAGCAGGCTAAGCTACTCGCCAAATACATAGCGTCGAAGGACGGACACGAGAGTCCAGACGCCGTGAAGAACGAGCTGGACAAGTTCCTAGTCACCTTGACCGTGGAGGCGAACTGGCTGTACAACCTAGGTAACCGGCTTGAAAAGGGCACAGACGGCACCGGCCGCTACGTCGAGCCAAACGTCATAGACGTGCCGCACTGGGCCTCCTTCTGGCCGCAACTAGAGGAGGTCGAGGACGTAGTGATCTGTCCCTGCGACGGCACCACAATAGACAAGGTGATGGCTGAGATAAAGAGACTAAACAGACTCAAGGAGATGAAGATCAAGATCACACACGAGGAGACGGACTTGTTGCGTCAGCTAAAGCTTCCGCAACTAAACTTCGGGGGGCTGTGCGCCGAGAGCGTGTGCCTCCCATACGCCGCGATAATACTAGGCGCGGCGCTTGCCCAGAGGCCGTCCTACTTCCTCTACGGTAAGCCCCAGATGCTTTACGGCGAGATCAGCTGAGCAAGTAGCTTCCTCAACGCCTCCAGCCCCTCTTTTGTGTAGGACTCCATCTTCACGCGGACCAGCGGCTCCGTGTTGCTCGGCCTTATGAGCAAGCGGCCGTCTCTCGACCTGATGTCTATGCCGTCTAGCTCGTAGAACTCCAGCCCGGCGGCCCTTCTCTTGGCCTCCTCCACGGCCTTTCTGGGGTCCGCCGTCTTGAAGTCGAGGCGCTCCTCGTAGACCTTGGGAGCCTCGTCAAGCACCTTGTCTAGCGTGACCCCGGCTGACGTCAGCACAGAGAGTATCTTGAGCGCGGCGTATATTCCGTCGTCGAAGTAGTTGTGGTCTCTAAATCCTATGTGTCCGCTGTATTCAGCCCAAAACAAGGCGTTGTGTTTGATCGCGGTCGGCTTCTGGAAGCTGTGGCCGACCCTCTGCCGCACGATCTTGACGCCTCTCTCCTCCGCAACCTTTTCGAGATACAGCGGCATGGTGACGTCGAGCACCACCACGTCGCCCGGCTTTGCGTAATACGTCAGAAGTGAGTAGACCGCCTTCTCCGGCCTGAACACCTCCCCCCTAGCCGTGACCAGCCCCAGCCTGTCGCAGTCGCCGTCTAGGGCAATGCCTACGTCGAGTTTGTTCTCCGCCACAAGTCTCTGGAGCTGGCGTAGGTTCTCCGGCTTCTCGGGGTCCGGCGGGTGCGCGGGGAAGCGGCCGTCCGGGTAGTCGTTTATGGCGATGACTCTCTTAAACGTCTTTTCCAGAAGCGGCTTCAGCACAACCCCCGAGGCGTTTGCAGGGTCGAAGCCCACGGATAAATCAAGCCTGCCGAACCTCTCAGCTACGTGCTCCACGTAGCTAGACAAGACGTCTTTTACATATACAACGCCGCGTCTCTCCGACGGCGGTTGTTCCAACATGAAGGCTAGTTGTTGCAACTCGTGGCTCTCCAGGTCGAACCCCCCGCGTTTCATGATCTTCATCCCGTTGTACTCCGGAGGGTTGTGCGATGCCGTGATCATAACCGCGGGCTTCCTCAACACGTGGGAGGCGTAGTGAACAACCGGCGTGGTGACGGTCCCGATAAATAGCATGTTTCCGCCGGCTAAAAGGCCCCGGGAAAGCGCCTCCGCGATTCTGAAGGAGTGAAGACGCACGTCCATACCAACCACCACGTCGTCGCCTCCGAAGAACTTCGAAACGGCGAAGCCTATCCTCTCGACGAGGTCCATCGTCAGCTCTCTATCCACGACCCCCC
>JAVVGH010000109.1:0-3987 GCA_032249215.1 Pyrobaculum sp. | reverse complement strand
GTATATCTCCTTGGCGCATTGCGCCTCTATGGAGCGGGACGCCACAAAGAAGTCGAAGGTGGCGCCGGGCTTGACCACGGGATAGACGAGGGGGATCGGCTCCGCGCGGTCCTCTCTGACGTCCGGCTCCTTGTAGTGCGGCGTTATTACGTCCGGCTCTACGGCGGCCGAGGTGGTGGGGAGGGCGTCGGTTATGACCAACGCCCCCTCCTGCCCCACGTATCCGAACAGATCGGCCAGCGGCAATCCGCAGGCGCCTCTCCGCGCCCCCGCCCTAAGGGCGCCCTTGAGCGTAGTCGCGGGTATATAAGGCGCGTTGAATAGAGGATGCCACGCCAGGCCTATCTCCAGCGGCATGTAGGGATTGCGGAGATGCACCGCGAGGGGGGTCTCCGTCTCCACGGTCAAGCGGAGGACCAGGGGGAACATGCTCCTCAGCTCCCTCTCCACGGCCTCTAGATACCTCGCCACCGCGGCCGTGTCGACGGAGAAGTTCCTCAGCCCCACGGCTACCTCGCGGCTATACATCGAGAGCCTGGCCTCCTCCTCCGGTTTGACCCTCATCCATTCGAGCAACTTAAGCACGACGCACGAGGTCACGTTGTAGCCCTGCTTGACGCAGTCAAGGGCGAACACCCCGCCTTCCACCCCCCGCTGCTGGGGCCTCCCGCCGGGCGGACCTCTGGCGGCCGGCGGCCGCCTCTGATGTCTCATGGCCATACCCTCTGGGGGCTCCACCTCCCTATGAGCTGGAGGAGGCGGCTGTGCGCCCCCCTGATCCTCCTCTCGTCTATGGAGATGCTGTCAACGCCGCCTCCGCCGACCCACTTGAGCCTTGGGGGCCAGTCGGCCGAGAGGAATATCGATATGTAGGTCCCTCCCCCGTACCTGTGGCGTTGCGAGTGGGCCGCCGCGAAGACAGCGGAGGGCCTCCTCAGATCGCCGCCCTGGGGGTCCATGTAGCCCGTGCCCCTCTGGCTCCTCGGCAGGCCGAAAAACCAGGCGTCTCGGTCCATGGGGTCGGGCGCGGCGAAGCTCCCCGCGGCCAGCCTGGCCCTGTTGGGCCGCAGGAAGATGTTGTGGACGTCGGGGAACCCGGCCGAGACTTTATACACCTCGAAGAAGCCCCGGGCGGCCGCGGGGAACGGCGGAAGCGACTGCGGCGCGGCGCCGCACCTCTGGACCCTCACGCCCGCCCTCGCCGCCTCCAGAAGCTCCTTCACGCCGCCGCTGGGGGCGTCCCCCCGCGCCTCCAGCACATCGACGACGCCCAGCGACTTCCTCCCGCCTTTGCCCAGCCCGGAGAGGGTGAGGGCGAGGGCGAGCGCCGCCGCGGCCGAGGCGAAAGATCTGTGGCTCCCCTCCACCGTCAGCCTGAACCTGCCCCCGACGGCGTACTCCACCTCTCTAGACAGCGCGAGGAGGTCGAGCCTCTGGATGCCCCTCTTCTGCCTCCTCCTGACCGCCTCAACTCTGGGCTTCTCGAGGACCTCGACCCTGATCTTGTACGCCGAGGCGGCCTTGGTGGAGCCCAGGCCCAGGTCCTCGGCCACGGCCCTCGCCGTGTTCTCAGCCAGATCCTTCACGCACCCGGCCTCGTAAAGCGCGCCGGCGGCGGCCGCCCTCGCCCACCACCTCCAGACGCCCTTCACGGAGGTGGGCCTTATGTAGAAACGCGGGTCCACCAGGTCGGGGTCGTACCAGCCCACAGACAGGGGCGTGGCTATCGTGAGCTCGAAGACTGCCCTCATTCCCCCTTCTCGAACTTCGCCTCGGCCAGCTTCTTAAGCCAGTCCACATACTCGGCGAGCTCCGCGTCTATCAAGTCGCCCAGCCTCTCGGCTTCCCTCAGCGCATCCCCCAGCGTGTCGGCCTTCACGCCCAGAGCCCTCAGCGCGTCGACGAGGCAGAGGCCGTACAGGGCGTACCCCTTCTCCTCCTTCGATGGCTTGGAGCTACATATGGCGCTGATCCCCTCCTTCACGTCGCGGTGGCCGAATATGTCCCGCTCGCTGGACCTAGCCGCCAGCACGGCGAGGGCGTAGGCGGTGCCCACGTAGTATATGTCTGAGGGGATCTGCCTAGCCCTCGTCCTGAAGGCCGACCGGGCATCCCTGTCGCACACCTTCTCTATCTGCTCCACGCAGGCCAGAGCCCTCTCGAGCCACGACGTCATAGCAACAACTTCACAAGCCCCCTGCCCACGGTCTCCTTGCCCCCAAGCCACAAGGAGCCCTTCACCACGTCAGCCACATATGCGCAGGGGTTGCCGTCGACCTTAACCTGCTTCTTGCAGATCTTCCTCTCGCGGTTGACCACCTCGTCGTTGTTACACTTTGAAATGTCATCAACCTGCACCCGCACGCCCACGGCCGAGACGCGCCGTTTGGCGCAGTAGTACCCCGACACGAATACTGTGAAGGGCGGGATGTACTCCTCGCTCCATGGCCCCACATCCACGGTCTTGGTCTCCTGCTTGAGGCGGACTCTGTACTGCACCAGGAGGCTCCGCCGCACGACCCCCGCGATGTCCTCGTCCGACACCACCGCGAACCCCACGTCGCCGGCGATCCTCTTCACCTCCTGGAACGGCGGGAGGTCGAGGGCCGGCGCCTTTCCGGCTACGCTGTACTTCCTCTCGTTGATCACCGCCTCGTTTCCGACGGCGTATCTATCGTCAGAGAGGTAGACCTCGCCCCTCTTGGGCCTCGGGACCTCCGGCAGGCTGACCGCCTGGGCGGCGCCCAGCGCCTCGGTGTACAGCCTCACGAAGCTTAGGAGGAGCGGCGAGGTGACGTACACCCAGACCCCCCTGAGGGACCTCGCGGGGATGGCCACAAGCTTGGCGTCTAGAAACGCGACGGGCGACGCGAAGTCGGACGCCTCCTCGGGCCTGGGGCCAAAGGCCGCTAGAACCCCGGCACACTGCTCCAGCTTCCCCACGCACAAACCGTCGCGGAACAGCCCCAGCTCCGCCTTGGCCCTTATGGCGCCCTTCAACGAGGAGGCCCAGACTGTGGGCAGACCAAACTCGTCGCGTTGCACGGGTAGGTCGACCTGCGCCTCCTCGCTTCTGCCGACGCCAGGATGTACCGCGGTCAACGCCACCAACCAGAACAACTTCCCTTCCATAAACTTTAATAAATACTATATTTTAAATTTTATGGATTGGTTTGCAAAAGCTCATGCCCTCCTTCATGACCCGCCGCACAAGGCGCTTTGGTTCGAGGGCTATAGGATATATAGCAAGAACAGTCACGAGGAGGAGGCGCGCCAGATGCTCGCGACGATGCTCATGGCCACGCCCCTCGGCGGGGGGGCACCCCCGACCAGAGACGCGCTCGCGAGGAGGGTAGATCTGGCCGACAGAGTAGCCGCCTCTTTCGACAGATGGGCGTTGCCCAAGCCCGACGGCGGCTACTGGGTGAAAGCCAAGGCCCTCTACAACCCCTTCAACGTCAAGTACAGCTTAGAGATAGAGAGGCCAGACCCCAAGACCTTCGAGGCGGCCTTCCTGGACTACGTCCACGACGTCAACGACATTTTGAGAGAAACCTCAAGCGAGAGAGATGCCTACATGCTCCTCTACGCGACGGCGGAGCTTGCCTGGGCGCTGAGAGACCTCCCGGCGCTACCCGCCGACACCAGGGCGCCGACCCACACCATTTTCGACCACCTGTACGCAACGGCCTCAGTCATGAACTGGGTAGGCGAGGGGGGCGTGTTGCGGGGATGCCTCCTGGAGGTGGACATACCGGGCATACAGAAGGTAATCGGCTCGGCGAGGAAGGCCGGCGATTACAACGCGGGGAGCCTGCTCGTGTCGCTGGCCATATGGCTCACCGTTTGGCAGTACATGAGGGCCTACGGGCCGGACGTGCTCCTCTCGCCTACGCCCCGCTTCAACCCCCTCTTCTACCTCCAGCTGGAGAGGGAGATAAAGGGTGGTAGCGAGGCGCTGGAGCGCTACTCAAGATTCGTCGCAGA
>JAVVGH010000108.1:0-3990 GCA_032249215.1 Pyrobaculum sp. | reverse complement strand
CGCGTTGCTGAACCTCGCCCTCTCCATGGTGCTGTACGGGATGCTTCTCAAGTTCTACTGGGCCACCGGCGGAAGCGACGGCCTATACGTGCCGACGCCCAGACTCTTCGGGACGCCGCTTGGAGAACTCGGCATCTACCTCCTAGCATTGCTCCTCGCGGCGGCGTGGGCGGCGCTTGGTCTGGTCTACGCCCAAAGCGCCGCGGCGCGGCTCGCCGACGGCATAAGAATAAACGAGCTCCGCACCTCTGCATTGGGGGCCCACGTGGGGCGGCAGATAGCCGCGGCCTCAGCCCTCGCCTCTGCCTCAGCCGGTTTGGGGGGCCTCGGCGTCGCCTACGTCACGGGCCACGTCTCTCCGCAGTACGCCCACTGGTCCACGTCGGGCGAGCTGGTGGTGGCGGCTCTGCTCTCCGGCTTCCTGCCCCAGCCCTGGGGCTTCGTGGCGGGCGCCTCCGTGTATCAAGCCGTGCGGCTTCTCTCGCTTCAGTTCACAACCCCCGAACTCTTCGTAGGAGCAACTCTGTTAGCAGCCTTAGGCCTATGGCGATACTTTCGGCGGTAGATCTACATAAGTCCTTCGGCGGCGTCAAGGCGGTAGACGGCGTGACTCTAGAGGTGAAAGAAGGCGAGAAGCTGGCGGTGGTGGGGCCAAACGGCTCCGGCAAAACCACCTTGATAAACCTCCTCTCAGGCCTTTACCCGCCGGACAGAGGCCGCGTGTTCCTCCAGACGCTAGACGTGACCAAGACCCCCATACACGTCAGGGTGAAGCTCGGCATCGCCAGATCCTTCCAGCTCCCCCAGCTCTTCCCCGAGCTGACTGTATACGAAAACGTGGCCATCGCCGTCGCGGCCCTCCGCGGCTTCTCGCTTAAGGCGGTCCCCCAGGAAGAGGTCAGGTCCGTCCTCGAGCTCTTCGAGCTTTGGGACAAGCGGTCGGTAAAGGCGGCCTCTTTGTCTGAGGGCGAGAAGAAGATCCTCGACGTGGCCCTCGCCTACGTCTCGCGGCCTAAGGTGCTACTCCTCGACGAGCCCACCAGCTCCGTCGCCGAAGAGGACAAGATACCGCTCATGGAGCGGCTGCTGGAGAGGCTCAGGGGCATATCCATAGTCATGGTGGAACACGACCTCGACGTCGTGGAGAGGTTCGCAGAGAGAGTTGCGGCTATGCGGGCAGGCAAGGTGGTGGCCGTGGCGAAGCCCTCCGACGTGAAGACGTTGGAGATATGATAAAGACAGAGAGGCTCTCGGTCTCTATAGGAGGCTCTGTGATACTGCGCGACGTCTCCATAGAGGCCCCACCAGCCGCCGCCACCGCGCTCGTGGGGCCCAACGGCGCGGGGAAGACCACCACCCTAAAGGCGATCATGGGGCTGATACGCCACGGCGGCCGCGTCTACATAGCTGGACAAGAGGCGACGCACATCCCGGCGCACGGCAGAGCGGCGCTGGGCGTCGGCTACAGCCCGGAGGACAGACGGCTCTTCCCCTCTCTAACCGTGGAGGAGAACTTAAAAGTCGCAGCCTACGCCCTAGGACTGCCCCAAGACAGACTAGAGCTAGTGTACAGCCTGCTCCCCCAGATAAAGCCCCTCCTCGGCCGCAAGGCCGCCGCCCTCTCCGGCGGACAGCAGAAACTCGTCGCGTTGGCTAGGGCGCTCCTAATCGGCCGCAAGGCGGCCCTCCTCGACGAGGTGTTTGAGGGGTTGTCCCCCAAGATGAGGGACGACATAGCACTGGTGATACGGGAATACATAAACACCACAGGTGCCGCCGTGCTCGTCGCCGAGTCAAACCCAGAATATGTAAAATTCGCCGCTTACGTATACAAAATACACAGAGGGGTGGCGGCCCCCCTTGAAAAAACTAAGGCTTAAACCGCCACCTTCTTTGCCTGCTCCCTTGCCCACATCATTGGGCAGTAGCCTCCACACATGGTGCAGGCGTTGGTCTTGGGGACGCCGTACTGGGTATAGACCCGCCAAGCCGCCTCGGGGTCGATGAGGCGGCTTATCATCTCCCTCCACTGGAGCTTGCCGCGGTGTGTGCTGACTTCTCTATCCCACTCGGCGGCCCTCCTGCCCAGCTTCACTATGTCGCCGATGTGGGCGGCGACGCGGTAGGCCTTGGCCCCTTCCTCCACCTGCTCCACCGTGGGCAGGGCTAGGTGTTCGGCGGGCGTGATGTAGCACAGCAGGTCGGCGCCCGCCGCGGCGGCCAACGCGGCGCCTACGGCTGAGGCTATGTGGTCGTAGGGCGCGGCGACGTCCGTCGGCAGAGGGCCGAGGACGTAGTACGGAATGCCGCCAGTCAGCCGCTTCTCCAGCTTGATGCTCCACACGATGTCGTTAAGCGGCACGTGGCCGGGCCCCTCGATCATGACCTGGACCCCCTTCTTCACAGCCCTCTTCGCCAGCCGAGCCGCCTCCACAAGCTCCGCCACGTGGAACTCGTCGTGGGCGTCTGCAATTGCGCCAGGCCTGAGGGCGTCGCCGATGGATATCACGGCGTCGTACTCGGCGAAGAGCTCCAGGAGGTAGCCCCAATTCTTCAGGTAGGGGTTCTCCGCCTTGTTGTGGATCATCCACCCTATCAACATGTCGCCGCCCCGCGACACCACCGGGATCACTCTGTCGCTCCGCAAGACCTTCACCGCCAAGTCGTAAGTCACCGCGGCGTGGATGGTCATAAACGCCACGCCGTCTTTCAGATGCTTCTCTACAGTCTTGAAGAGGTCTTCCTCGGTGAAATAAGCCCCGCCTCCCCGCCTGGCGAAAGACTCGATGAAGGCTTGGTAAACCGGCACGGTGCCAACCGGAATCTCGCTGGCGTCCAACACGGCGCGCCTGATGGCGTCCAGGTCGCCGCCCACGCTGAGGTCCATAAGCGTGTCGCCCCACCGATTCGCCACAGCCACCTTCTTAAGTTCTGCGTCCAAATCAACCACCTCGCCTGAGGTGCCCAAATTCACGTTAATCTTCGTCGACACCCCTTTCCCGACGACAGCCACCCGCCTGGGAGGCCTCTCCACGTTTCTAATAACGACGATCTGCCCCCTCGCCACCCTATCCCTAAACTTCTCCGGCGAAACGCCCTCCAGCTTGGCCAACTCTCTAAACGCCTCCGTCGAGCCGGCTCTTGCCAGCTCAATAACCGTTTTCATAAACCCATTATAGATTTCATATAAAAATATTATCAACACGTCCCCGCCGCAATGCGCCGTGCACAGAACGCTGTTGAGCCCCCCGTACGTAGCGGAACGTCGTGCACAAGTTTAAAAATAGAAAACATCAAACGCCCATGCACAAAAGAGGGATCTTGACAGCAACGGCCTTGTTGTTGCTGGCCGTCTTCGTCTCGGCGCAGAAAATCGTCGTCAGCTTCCCAGCATACAACATAGTGCTTAAAGAGGCGTTCCCCAACGCCGACGTTATACTCCTGACGAAAGGCGTCTCCGACCCCCACGAGTACCAGCTAACCCCTCAGGACCTCCAGATGCTTAAGGCGCTGACTGAGAGAGACGTGATTATATCCTCTATGCATGCTCCCTTTGAGCTGAGGATCGCCGAGTTGGCCAAAAACGGAGAGATAAAAGCCAAGTTGATAGACTTAACCAAGATACAGTGGTACCTCACGTGGGACGGCGAGCTGGTCAAAGGAGCCGAACAAGACCACGGGGAGCATGACCACGGAAAGCACGACCATGACGCGCATAAGCACGACCACGGCGGCTTGAATTTACACGATCACGGCGTCTTCCCGCCCAACGTGTTTATATTAATTGAAGAGGTTTCTAAAGCCACAGGTCTAAAGCCTGATCAAAACTTCATACAGAAGCTAAAACAACTGAACGCCACATATGCAAATAAGTTCTCAGGCAAGGCAATAGCCATAACCCCAGCGGCTCAGTACATATTGTACTGGCTAGGCTTCAGAGACATCGCGCTCTTCATCAAAGAGCCCGGCGTGCCGCCGTCGCCAGCAGAT
>JAVVGH010000107.1:0-4034 GCA_032249215.1 Pyrobaculum sp. | reverse complement strand
GTATCTTTGGGCCAGCCATGTCGCTGTTGATGCTCTTTAGGGGAGAGGTGCCGAGGCACTGGCGGGAGCTCAAGGTAGAGGGCCTGGAGGTGAGGTCTCTAGCAGAGGGCCTGCCGGAGATAGAGGGCAAATTCGTCGTGGTTGTAGGCGACAGGGAGCTGGCTGAGAGGTTGCGCGTTGGCTACATGTCTGAGGAGGAAACAGAGGAGTTTTTCCGCTACCTAAAGGAGGCCCTCAGCCGCGCCTCCTCCGCCTAACGTAGAGGAAGCCCCCCACGGCGGCTGCAACGGCCGCGGCGGCGCCTCCGACGTATAGCCAGCTAGAGGTGGGTTCTTGGGCCGCGGCGGGTCTGGTGGTTGCGCCCGGGCGAGGGGGTCCGAAGCGTGTGGAGTTGGACACCGTGATGGTGACGGTGTAGGGGATTGTGTAGAGGTTGCCGTAGTTGTCGGTGTAGGTGACCACCAGCTCTATGTTGTACTGCCCCGGCGCGGTGGCGTTGAAGCTGAGGGGTATCGTGGCTGTCTGTTGCGGGTCCAGCTGGCCTGCGAAGTATATGGGCGATGTGATGGGCCTGATGCCGCGGGGCGGCTTCGCCTCGACTTGCAGGTTCGTAACCGAAGTGAAGCCCTTGTTTACGACGGTTATAGACACGTAGAAGGTCCCGCGGGGCTGGGGCACGGCGGGGACCACGGAGACGCTTGTGATGTTGATGGCCGGGGTCTGGAGGGCCTGTAAGTAGAAGGTGCCTTGGGCCGTGCCCACGGTGCCCAGCTCGGTGGTGTATACAATGTTGTACGTGAAAGCCAGCGTGCCGCTGTAGGTGGCAGGCACTATGAACGATATGGGGAGCTGAGCGCTGTCGAGAGGCGCCAGCCTGCCGAGCTGGAAGGTGTATGTGGGGGCTAGGAGGCTGGCCGACGCAGGCGAGATGGTCACCACGGCCTTCTGCACCGCCACGTCTCCGCTGTTTATCACGGTGACCACCACTGTGCGGTTGCCGCCGGACATGACGAGGGAGGGGGTTGGGAGCACTGTGAATATGCTGGAGGAGGAGACGGGGAGGTTCACTGTGTATTGGTCGGTGCCCGCGGCGTGGTACACCGTCAGCGTGATGGACACGGGCTGGCTAGACAGCGGGGTCACCACGAGGCTCGCCGAGGCCCGCCCGGAGCCTCCGAAGAAGTAGGGCAGGGGCTTGTCCACCGCCGCGTTAGACACCGCCACTGACGCGTTGAATATGCCCGGCGCCGAGACGAGGAGCGTGACGTTGTTGGCGACCCCGGCGATGAGGCGCGGCGGCTTCACCTCCACCCGCGAGGCGCCGCCCGCGGCTTGCTGAACCGCCGCCGTGGTGGATATCTGCTCGGTCCGCGACACGCCGGCTATCTGGTACGTGACCTGCGCCGTGAAGGTCACCACGTTGGACACGGGGTATGCCTCGATGATCGCCGAGCCTCGGCCGGCCCTAATGGGCACAATTACGCTGGACTGAGGCATGGCGGCGCCTGCGGCCGAGACCACCGCCGCCCCGTCTGCGGGCACCGGCAACAAGATGGTGAGGTTCACGGCGTTTTGCCTGTTGGCGTAAAGAGTCGTGGGGCTTAGATACAGCACCGAGGGCGGCGGAGGTGCCACGGCCACAGGTACTGCGTAGCTCAGCGAGATGGGGTTCCCCAGCCAGTCCTTAGTCTGGATGTTTACTGTGAGAACTGCGCCGTAGCTGTCGGCGATTAGGGTGACGGGCACGGTGGAAACGGCCCCAGCTACGTAGACGGGTCCTGCGGGTGACAGAACCCTCGCGCCTTGGGCCTGGAGGGTGAGCACTCCGACGAGGGAGTAGGGGGCAGACACCGTGAGGTTTATGGTGCGGGGCAACCCCAGGTAGGCAACCCCGCCGGCCGTCACGTTGGCGGCGGGATACGGCGGGATGTACACATCGGCGTATTCCACCTTCTCCATCCCATCAACAAGAGAGGAGCCGGACGCCTTGTATGCGGCCTTTATGGCAACTGTGGCGGGGCACGTGGCGTTGAGGGCAGAGGCGGACACCTTAAGCGTGACGGAGACGACGCCGGGCCCGGCCGAGGGCAACCTAGCGGTCTCCAGAGGGGTCAAGTAGGGACATTTAGGCGTTAGAGACACGGACACGTCGATGTATTGGGAGGAGACGTAGAAGGAGAGGGCGAGGACGCCTACGTCGCCTGGGAACTTGGGGAGTTGCGCCCACTTGACGCCGAGCCAGAGATAGTCGACGGCTGGCGCCAGCCCGACAGTTGCTTGGGAATAGGCAAGTAGAGCCAGGGCGGTTCCAAACGCCAGGAGTTTTGCAAATCGCATTGCACCACTTGTGGGGGTGTTTAAATACGCAACTCACCTTAAGTGAATCAAGGTTTTTAACCTCGGCCGAGAAGAGGCTATGTTTCTGGAGATGCTGAGGCTTTCGTGGAAGGCGCTGTGGGAGAGGAAGGGCCGGACAATCGGCGCCGTGGTGGGGGTCATGATAGCCTTCACGGCGCTCAGCTACGCCCTCCTCCTCGGCCAGACCTTCAAAGACTACACCAACCAGTTCTTCACCTCCAACTTCCAGACCAACGTCATATACGTAACTGGGACCCAGTTTACAGACGCCGACGTGGGGGCCCTCTCCACAATCAGCGGCGTCGTCTCGGCGGTGCCCATCGCCACGGCCCGCGGCGTCGTGAGGATCCCCGGCTCTGCAGACCGCTTGCCCGTCACCGTCTACGGCGTAGACCCCGCCCTCCTTCCGCAACTCCTCCCACCCACTGCGCTCTACGACGGGCAGATGGTGGTCGGCAGCGGCACGGCCCTCGTAGGGTACTACGTGGCCTTCGACAGATCTACCGGCCAGCAGAAGATCGCGGTGGGGACGCCTCTTTCGCTCACCGTGGGCCGCAGGTCCGCCACCGTGGTGGCGTCTGGGATACTGGCCACCGGCGCGCTGGGCTTCGTAGACACGGCCAGGGGCTTCGTGACGGACCTGGCGTCGTTTAGGCAACTCACCGGGATCACTACGTACAACACGGTGGTGTTGACTCTGGAGGACTCCTCAAAGATCGATGCCGTGACCAACGAAATCAGGTCCAGCTTCCCCAACGTAGACGTGATCTCCCCCCAGGCGATACTGCAGACCATAAACAGCTTCCTCACCTCGTTTCAGCTGTTCCTCGGCTTGATCGCGGGGGTCAGCACGCTCATAACCGCCCTCTGGCTCTACGACACCATGTCCATCAACGTGGTTCAGCGGACTAAGGAAATCGGCGTGTTGAGATCCCTGGGCTTCAAGAAGAGGCACATAATGGCCATGTTCCTAGGCGAGGCCCTGATGATCGCCATCATAGGCGTAGTCATAGGCGCGGTGCTGCTGATCCCGCTGACGCAGATGGGCCTCCCGTTTATGAACAGCGCGCAGACCCCGCAGACGAGGGGGCCCGGCCCGGGCGGATTCGGCCACGGCTTCTTTAACATAAACTCGCTCGTGCTAGATCCCGTGTTGGTGGCGGGGGCAGCGGCGCTGGTGGTGGGGATAAACCTGCTGGGGGCCTTCCTGCCTGCCTACAGGGGGGGCAGGATAAACATAGTGGAGGCCCTCCGGTACGAGTAATGCTGTTTATCCTTGACGTAATAATCGCGGCGCTGGCGTCTTATGTGGCGTACAAGACCTTCCAGGCCTGGAGGGGCCTCTCCGAGGCCCGCCTCTCCCTCTACTCCATAGGCATGGTTCTCTTAGCCGCCTCGCTAGTGCTGGAGGCCGTGGTGGACATCTACCTCAACTGGCTGACGGGCACGGAGCCCACGAGGTTCATAAGGCGCCAGGAAGCCCTCTTTAGGCTGGTCATTCAGCTCTTGACCACGGCGGCGCTGGTGCCCATCGCAATCGCCGTCACGCCTTCTCTCTTCTACGCCGTGGTTCCGCCGCTGTTTATCCTCGCGCCAATAAACGCGTTGCTGGCGCTCTACATTGCGGCAGTGACGCTGGTGAAGACGCTGGAGAGGGGGGCCCCGCCCTTCATCCC
>JAVVGH010000106.1:0-4039 GCA_032249215.1 Pyrobaculum sp. | reverse complement strand
GTGTAGTAAAGCCTCTTCTTGCCCTTACCCCTGTTTTCGATCTTGAGGATCTTGATCGTCCCTATTTCGCGTGTGTTTTTCACGTGGGGGCCGCCGTCGGCTTGGACGTCTACGCCAGGTATCTCCACTATCCTGAGCTGGGGAACGTCGGGGGGCATTTTCTCGGCCAGCTTCACGACGCCCGGAATCTTGAGGGCCTCCCCCCTGGGGAGCCAGTACACCTTCACCTCGACCCCCCTCTTGGCGATCTCGTTGGCCTCCGCCACGGCCTCCTCGAAGATCCTCCTCACGGCCGCCATGTCCCCCTCGACGTTGAAGTCGTCGCGGGCGTAGTCTGGGGTTATGTCGCCCCCCGTGATCAAGGCGTTGTATCTGTTGTAGAGCACAGCCGAAAGTATATGCGCGGCTGTGTGTAGCCGCATTTTTCTATACCTCTTATCCCAATCTAACACGCCCCGCACCGCGTCGCCAGGCTTAAATGCGGGCGTTCTGTCGAGGACGTGAACCACCTCACCTCCCTTATGCGCCGCCGTGGCGGCGTATTTCTCGCCGCCGAACGCTATAACTCCGCTGTCGGCTTGAACTCCACCCGTCCCGTCGTGAAACGCGGTTTTGTCCAGCACGACCTCGTTGCCAGAGACCTCGAGGACTGTGGCGTCGAACTCCTTCATGTAGGAGTCCTCCTGATAGAGCAACTTAGTCCTCATGGCTATGTGGTTTTTTCCGTATTTTAATTATTCCGCTACGGCGAAGTAAAAGCCGTGTTTCTCCAACTCGTCAAGTAGTTTAGACATGTCGAGGGTGCCCGGCACCTCCACCACGAAGACGAGGCGGACGTAGTTAGGCCTCTGTTCTGGGTCGTAACGTTCGTGATACACCTCTAATATGTTTACGTTGTGGGCCGCCAGTATAGAGGCCGCCTTGGCGAGCGTGCCAGGCCTGTCAGGGACCTCGCCGACGAGCTTTACCACGCGCCTCTGCCTGGCCAGCGCCTTCATAAGCACCCGCATCAAGATCGGGGCGTCGATGTTTCCGCCGGAGATCACGGCGACGGCCTTCCTCCCCCGGACATCTACTTTGCCGGACATCAACGCGGCGACAGACGCCGCCCCAGCGCCCTCGGCCACTACCCTAGTCCTTTCCAGAAGTATATAAATTGCATCTACTATCTCGTTGTCGTCTACAAGAACCACGTCGTCTACGTATTCCTGGATCATCTTAAGCGTTATGTCGCCAGGTCTCTTAACCGCGATGCCGTCTGCGATGGTGTCCACCCGTTCGATAACTACGGGCCTCCCCTCCCTAAGCGATAGATAAACCGCCGGCGCGCCGCTGGCCTGCACCCCGATCACCTTTGCTGAGGGCCTCCGCTTCTTAACTGCATACGCAACGCCAGATATCAGCCCGCCGCCGCCGATTGGCACCACGACCACGTCTACATCGCCGACGTCTTCAAGAACCTCCGCCCCCAACGTCGCCTGCCCAGATATCACGTAGTAGTCGTTGTAGGCGTGGAGGAACTTGACGCCTTCCCGCGCGAGCTCCGCCGCCTTCTTCTCAGCCTCGTAGTAGCTCTCGCCGTGGAGGATCACGGAGGCGCCGTAGTCCTGGGTCTTCTTCACCTTCAGCCAAGGCGTCGTCTCCGGCATCACCACCGTGGCCTTCACGCCGTGTAGCTGAGCCGCGTAGGCGACGCCCTGCGCGTGGTTGCCAGAAGACGCAGTGATGAACTCGCGGTATCCCTCCTGTATGTATTTATGCATGGCGAAGTAGGCCCCCCTGATCTTGAAGCTGCCGGTCTTCTGGAGGGCCTCCAGCTTAAGGAAGACCTCGCCTCCGGCGATTCTGGACAGGGATTCCGAGCGGAGAACAGGCGTTCTGTGGATCTTGCCCTCCCGTTGTTTCTCCCCGATGACCTTTAAAGCCTCCTCAAGAAGAATCATGCACCCTTTATCGCCATCGCGAGGCGGCGGATTCCTTCGTTTATCTGCTCGAAAGTCGGGTACGTGAAGTTCAACCGCATGGCGTTTCTCACGGACTGATCTACAAAGAAGCCGTGTCCTGGGATAAAGGCCACCTTGTACTGCGACACCGCCACCTTCAACAACTCCCTAGTGTCGATGTGAGGCGGCACGGTGGCCCATATAAACATGCCGCCGCTGGGCCTGGTCCAGCTGACGCCAGGCGGCATGTAGGTTTCAAGCGCCGCCAACATGGCGTCGCGCTTCCGCTTATACAGCTCCCTCACGTGTGGCATGTTCTTCAAAACGACGTTGCGCCTGAGCCCCTCCAGGAAGATGTACTGGACGAAATTCGACGTGTTTAGGTTCAGCGCCTGCTTAGCCAAGTTGAACCATCTTACAACCTCCTCATCGGCGATCACCCACCCGAGGCGGAACCCCGGCGCGAAGATCTTCGACGCAGTCGACAAGTAGATCACCCGGTCGCTTTTGTCCAGCGCCTTAATCGGGGATACTTGGATGGGCTCAAAGAGGAAGTAGGAATATGGGTCGTCCTCCACCACCAGCAAGTCGTACCTCTCAGCGACCTCCAACAAGTACTTCCTCCTGTCCTGCGTCATTGTGAGGCCGCTGGGGTTCTGCGCCGTGGGTATGGTGTAGACGAACTTTATCCTAGCGCCCTCGGCCCTCAGCCTCTTCACAGTCTCCTCCAGCGTCTCCACCACCATGCCGTGTTCGTCCATCGGCACGCCCACCAGCTTGGGCTGGTAAACTCTCCACGCCTGGAGAGCCGCCATATATGTGGGGTTCTCCGTGATGACCACGTCGCCGGGGTCTATAAAGACGCGGCCGAGAAGCTCCAGAGCCTCCTGGCTACCCACAGTCACGATTATGTTCTCCGGCCGCGTCTTGATGCCGGCGTAGGACTCGCTGAACTTAGCGATTTCCTGCCGGAGCTCCACCACGCCCTCGGTGGAGCCGTATTGAAGAGCCCGGTGCGGATACGCCTCCAAGACGTAGGAAACTATCTTGGCTATGTCCTCGACGGGGAACGTGGAGGGGTCCGGCATGCCGCCGCCGAACGATATCACGTCGGCGGTGGCCCACCTCAAAAGCTCCCTTATTTCGCTAGCCGTCATGAACTTGGTGCGGGACGAGAGGAGATCCCCTATTTTCATACCGACACCCCACAGTCCTCCCTATATAAACTTATTTATATATACACTACCTATCTAGCTGAGGTCTTTAAACAATCTTTACATACTCTCCCCAGCCCCCTCCGTACACTACATTCCTCACACACAAGCCGCCCACACACCACACAGGTGGTAATTGAGAAGTTTCTTCCACAAACCCTGCAGAGAGTTTCTGCACAAACGACGCAGTGCTCACCAGCCCAGTCGAGGCGGCACACTGACCGGCCGCACCTCGGGCACCTCCTCTCCGCCTCCTCAAACCCGCAGATCTGGCATTTCACCGTGAAAAAATTACTTTTTTAGAAGCTTCCCAAGGAGTTGCGGCACCTCGAAGGGCGTCTCGGCCACCGGTATCCCCACTGATCTAAACGCCTCAATCTTGCTCTTGGCGTCGCCGGACCCCAGCATGACTATGGCGCCTGCATGGCCCATGCGTTTGCCCGGAGGCGCCGTGCGGCCCGCTACGTAGGCCACCACAGGCTTGTTTATCACACCCTCTGCATACAGCCTCGCGAGGCGCTCCTCAGCGTCGCCGCCGACCTCCCCTATCACGACCATGCCCTCCACCTCCGGGTCCTGCGCTACCTTAAGCGCCGCCTCCATCAAGTCCAGCCCCACCACTGGGTCTCCGCCGACGCCTATTGCGACATTTATGCCGAAGCCCGCCCTTACCAGCTGATAGGATATCTCGTAGGTCAAGGTGCCAGATCTGCTGACTACGGCGATCTTGCCCGGCGTCTGGTAGATGCTGTTGGGCATGATGCCCAGCTTGACCCTCACCGGCGGCGCGACGAGGCCCGGGCAGTTAGGCCCGATGACGGTGACGCCCCTCGCCCTGGCGTAGTTCACCGCCCGCAACGTGTCGTGTACAGGGATGTGCTC
>JAVVGH010000105.1:0-4067 GCA_032249215.1 Pyrobaculum sp. | reverse complement strand
CGCCGTGTAGATGCCGTCTACGTTCATGAGGAAGATCACGGCGCTGGGCTTGTAGAACCTGGCGAGCTCAACTGCGATGTCGTCGCCGCTGACCACCACGTAGCCCTCGTCTGAGGGGACTATGTCGCCGTGGAGGAGGGGGTACAGCCCCCTCTCCAGCGCATGTGTGATGACCTCACGCCGGACCAGCGATCTGCCCCAGAACACGTCGCTGGGCTCCACCGGCATGGCCGGCAGGCCAGCCTCTAGTAGCTCCTCGGCCACTAGGGCTGTTAGGCGCTTCAACGTGGCCTTGGTCAGGGCTATGCCGGTTGGCGTCAGGCCGAAGGCCTTGACGTGGGGGTGTGCGAAGGAGCCCGCGCCGTGGATTAAGACGGCCCTCCTCCCGCGGAGCGCCGGCGCGGCTTGCGCGATCCGCCCCCGGAGGAAGGTGTAGGGCTTCGTCTTGTCGGTGATGGCGGAGCCGCCGAATTTCACGATAAACATCAGTACTGCCTCTCCAATATGAAGTCCAGTAGCTCCTTCAGCGTCTCGTTGTTAGGTATTTTTGCCAGCTGGCGCTCCGCCTCGCGGCGGTACTTCTCGGCGAGCTTCACAGCCTCGTCTCTGGCCCCCACCGAGTCCAGAAGCGCCACGGCCCTCTTCACCTCTTCCTCGCTGACATTTTCCCTGGCCAGTATGGCCAGTAGCTCCTCCCTGTCCCGGGGCGGGAGTCTTGACAGGGCTATGGCGACCACTGCGTTGCCCCTCTTATGTTCCTTTATGTCCTTGCCTATCTCCTTGCCGAACTTCTTGGGATCTCCGTATATGTCCAACACGTCGTCGATTATCTGGAAGGCGACGCCGGCGTTTAGGCCGAAGCTCCAGGCGGCCTCGGAGAGACCCGCATCGTCGCTTACGGAGAGGACGCCCCACTTGGTTGCGGCGGCTATCAACACACCCGTCTTGAGCGAGACCATGTGTACGTAGTCCTCCGGCGTTACGTCTCTCCGCCTGGCCTTCACGAAGTAGGGGTCGACCCGGCCTGCGTACTCGAATAATATGTCCAGCCGCTCCCCCTCGTCTATCGCCTTGATGACCTTGGCCACCTCCTTGGCGAAGGTCAGGGGCTTGGGGGTGTCCAAGACGGCCTCCTCTATGGCCTCTCTGTACCATATGCCTATCAAGATGGCGGCGTTGTCGCCAAAAGCCTTCCTAACGGTGGGGAGCCCCCTCCGGACGTCTCCCCTGTCTATTATGTCGTCGTATATGAGGGAGTAGTTGTGGATCAGCTCTACGATGGTTGCGGCGGGGAGGGCCGGTCTCCACTGGCCAGCCACAGCCTCTGCCGTCGCCAGCGTGAGGAGGGGCCTCAGCCTCTTGCCGCCTGTCTTGACTTGGTAGAGGACCTCCTCGCGGAAGTCTGGAGCCGCGTCGATGGTTAGGTAGTGCTCCAAGGCCTTTTCCACAGCCTCGCCGTATTTCCGGTGGAGCCTACTTACAATGTCCATGGCGGTAGAAACCAATAAATATATAACTGATGGCATCGGCGATGGAGTTGTATCTAGTCGCGGTGCCTTCCATCGCGGCTTTGGCCCTTTTCGCGCTTAAGAGAGGCTTCCTCACCGTGAGGGGCACGGTATCCGCCATAGCGGTGGGCTCCATCGTCGCCGTGGCGCATGTGGGGCTTTTCCTCCTACTTGTTGCTTTTTTCCTTTCCTCTTCTCTCTTGACCCGGCTGAGGGCTGAGTGGAAGCGGGCGATGGGGCTTAAGGACGTGTCTGGGCGGTCGCTCAGGCAAGTCGCCGGTGTGGGGACGCCGATAGCGGTCTTCGGCCTGCTCTACGCGGCGGCTGGGGACCCCAGGTTCCTAGGCGCCGCCGCCGTCGCCGTGGCTGCGGCAAACGCAGATACCTGGGCCAGCGAGGTGGGGGTGGCCTACGGGGGCCGCCCCCGCCACATCTTGGCGCCGTGGAGAACACTGGAGCCCGGGGTCTCCGGCGGCGTCACCCCGGTGGGTGCCGCGGCGTCTTTCACGGGCGCGCTGTTTATAGCACTCTTCGCCCAGCTACTCGGCGTCGGGGGCCCTCTGTGGAAAGTCGTTGCCCTTGGCTACTTGGGCGAGGTTCTCGACAGCGTTTTGGGCGCGGCGCTTCAGGTCAAGTACATATGCAACGGCAAGGTGTCTGAGACCCCGGCGGCTGGTTGCAGACGGCGGGGCCTCCTCAGCAACGAAGCGGTGAACCTTGTGAGCGGACTGGCCGTGGGCGCGCTCTTCGCCGCAACAGCTTAAATACGGGGGAGGAGGTTTCTGCGATGAAGGTGCACGTGGAGGAGTTCCACGTCTCAACCAAGGCGCGGGAGGAGGTCGTGGTGGTTACAGATAAGGTCGAATCCATCGTGGCGAGGAGCGGGGTTAAAAACGGCATAGCGTTGATATACGTCCCGCATGCCACGGCGATAATTACGGCCAACGAAAACGAGCCTAGGCTCAAGGAGGACATCCTAAACAAGCTCAGATCGCTGTTTCCCCGCGGCGCTGGCTACCGCCACGACGAGATAGACGACAACGCCAATGCCCACCTAGCAAACCTATTCGTAGGGTTCCACCTGGTGATGCCCGTGGTCGACGGGAGGCTGAGGCGGGGCACCTGGCAGGAGGTTATGCTAGTGGAGATGGACGGCCCCCGTAGTAGACGTAGCGTAGTTGTGGTTGTGCTCGGCGAATAAAAGACCATCGGCAGGTTTCAGCCCATACAGGGATTATACAGGGAGAAAGATATCATCTAGAGGGGGATGTGTTCGGTGGAGTTTTATTTCGGGCGGTGCATACATCCATGAATCATCGCTTTAACCTGTCTGACTTCAGATCTGTGCTCAAAACCGTCCACCTCGGCATGCAGAAGATCGTGGGGGAAGCGAGGGGGTCCTGCGTATCCTTCACCCCGCGGAAGGTGCTGGAGTTCGGCGGCGTGGACACGACGGCTCCTGTCGCCCTCACCCTGGTGAAGCACATCCTAGAGAGGCTGGTGGAGGCGGGGCTTATGCAGAGGGACGACTCGCGGGCTAGGACCCGCTACGTGCTTTGTAAAAACTCGCCGCTGTGGCAGAAGCTGAGGGGCGGCGACTCGGACACGTTGAAGATGCTGGAGGAGATAACCGCCGAGTGACGTGGAGAAGAGCTTCCTCCGGCGCCTCCTCTCCACGCTGGGGGTTGAGGAAAACGACGTGGTATACGTCGACGGCCTTGCGCTTAAGATAGACGGCTCCGCCGCCTCCACCTCCAAACTGCCCTTCCATAGCTGGGCCGACTTCGGCTGGAGAAACGTGGCCGCCGCCTACAGCGATATGAGGGTGAAATACGCCGAGGCCCGGCACCTCCTGGCCTCAGTCACAGCCCCCGACCTCGCCACGGCGGAGGAGGTGATAGAGGGCATATCAGCCGCCGCCTCTTACTTCTCCCTTGCGTATCTAGGGGGCGACCTCAACCAGGGCGGCGAGGTGGTGGTGGACGTGGCCCTCGTGGGCAGGGCTCCACATAAGGTGGGACGCAAGCCGCGGCCCGGCGACGTCCTCGTCACCATACCGGAGTTCGGCTACACGAGCCTCGCCTACAGGTTCTGGCGAGAGGAACACCCAGCTGTGAGGAGAGGCGTGGATATGTTGCGGCGGCCGGCCCCCCTCTGGCCTCTGCCACAGCCTCGCTGCGTCTCGGCGTCTATGGACTCCTCCGACGGGCTGGCAGACGTGTTGTGGTCCATGGCGCGAGACGTGGACATAGTGGTGAGGCGCCTCCCCACCACTGAGGAGGTGGAGAGGTTCGCCGAGGAGAGAGGCCTGGACATAGGCGATGTGGTGTTTAACGGGGGCGAGGAGTTTCTCCCGGTCTTTGCCGTGAGGCGCGGCTGCTCCGTGGAGAGCCCATATGTCGAGTTCGCGGAGGTGGTCGAGGGGGAGGGGGTTGTGTGGTGGGAAGGTCAACCGCTGAGGTGGCGGGGCTGGAGCTACTTCTAATTAAATCCGTAGCCGTCCTCAACCTAGGTGAGTTTTATGCACGTGGCGGATGTGGCGCTGTTTGCCACAGGATG
>JAVVGH010000104.1:0-4085 GCA_032249215.1 Pyrobaculum sp. | reverse complement strand
ATTACAACTGACGTTTTCAGCTCTTCAACCTCTTTATCTCCTCTATTAGAAGCGGCAGAATCTGCTTATAGTCGCCGACCACGGCGTAATCTGCGTTTTGCATTATAGGCGCATGGGGGTCTGGGTTTATTGCGATAATTGTTTTTGTCTCCATAATACCCATCAGGTGCTGTATGGCGCCGCTTATACCCACCGCTATGTAAAGTTTTGGCCTGATGGTCTTGCCCGTCTGACCTATCTGCCGTGTGTGGGGAGCCCAGCCCGCACGCACGGCCATGAGGGAGGCCCCCACCGTTCCGCCCAACAGCTTCGCCAGGTCTATAAGTAGCTTGAAGCCTTCGACGGAGCCGAGACCTCTGCCGCCGGCAATCACTACATCGGCCGACTCCACCGGCGGGAGGTCCGCCACGTCTTTCTCAAGTCTCTTCTCTATTGACACAAGCCGCGTTCTTCTTTTCGCGATCTCGACCTTCTCCACGATTATCTGCCCCGTTCTACTTGTGTCGCGCGGCGGCTTGGGGAAGACGCCGGGTCTGACACTGGCCATCTGGGGGCGTCTCTGGGGGGTTCTTATGGTGGCTAGTTGCGTGCCGCCGAAGGTGGGGCGGATCTGAAGCAGATCGCGGGTTTTCGGGTCTATTTCAAGCGCGGTGCAGTCAGCCGTAATCCCTGTGGTCAGCGTATTTGCTATGTAGGCCGCCAGCTCTCTTCCGCGCTTGGTAGCGCCTATGAGGAATATCTCTGGCTTGTACTTCCCCACCACCTTGGCGATGGCCTCGGCGTACTCCGCCGGCGTGTACACCTTTAGGTCTGGGTTGTCTATAATAACCACCTTATCTGCGCCGTGGTATACCGCCTCCCTCGCCATCTCCTCCGTGCCTGCCACTATTACTCCCCCCACCTCGGCACCGCCAAGCTTCTGCGCCAGATCCCTCGCCTTACCCAACAGCTCCAACCCGACGTCCTTTAGCCGGCCGCCTTCTCTCTCAAGATACACCCAGACGCCCTTGTACTCCTCTTTGTTTACCGGGGGCCAGAGCGAGCAGGGCATAGCTACAACACCCCCTCCTGTTTTAATATTTCTACCAGTTTTTTGACTACTTCGGCTGGTTCTCCCTGTATGACCACCTTCTTCCTTGGCGGGTATGTGGCGGGAGCCATGCCGGCCACCACGGTGGGGCTACCGCGGAGACCTACACAGTCGGACTCGAGCCCGAGCTCCTTGTTGCTCACTATCTGTATATACTCCCGCGCGTTGAGCTTGCGGCTGAGCCTCACCTCTCTAGGCACCTGGGAGCCCTTTAGCACAGATATCACCGCTGGCATCTCGACCTCAAACACCTCGTCGACTCCCTCGTCTTCCAGGAAGCGTCTGGCGATTAGGGTCCTGCCCTTGATCTCTGCGTCGTATACATAGTAGACGTAGGGCACGCCTAACCAGCTCGCCGTCTGCGCCCCAATATGTGCGGTCGTGCTGTCGATGGTCTCCTCGCCGGCTACCACCAAGTCGTAGTCAGGTACGTATTTCTCAATGGTCTTGGCCAGCACATGGGCGGTGGCCCACGTGTCGGCGCCGGCGAAAACTCTGTCTGAGGCCAAGATGGCTCTGTCGACTCCCATACCTATCAAGCTTTCCAGAGCCGGTATTCCGCTTGGCGGAGCCATAGAAAGCGCTATGACTTCGCCGCCGTACTTATCCTTCAGCTTCAACGCGAACTCTACGGCGTCTCTATCCCACGCGTTGCTCGTCAGAGGGACGCCCTCTCTCACTAGCGTACCGGTTTTGGGGTCTATCCTTATCGCAGAGGAGAGCGGCACTGCCGCTTTTGTAAGCGCAACGATCTTCATGGCCCTACGTAAACCTGTACCATATACCCATTCCCGAGCGTGGGTAGTTCCAGTCGATGTTGCCGTGAGGACACACGACGCGGCATGTGCCGCATTCTACGCAGGCCTCTGTGCTCAGCACCACGTAGTCGCCTTGTTGCACGTAACACTTGGCGGGACACATAAAAGTACAAGGCTTCTTCTCGCATTTCCTACACTGCTCAGGATCCACGATTTTTATGTGGGGTCTGTGTACGTCCACGTCCCAGGCGTTTGCGTTAAGCCGCTCCTCTATGGTGAAATACTTCAAGCTCATAGGTTCCTCACCATTTTAATCATATTTATCATTAATTTTACCAGGCTTATGCTCGTCTTTTTCGACGCTTCGCGTACAGCCTCAAACAACGTCCTGTGGTTCTCGTCTATGTTGAAATAATTATATGCCGCCTCCGTCGATAACAGAGCCAGATCCCGGAAGAGGGACTCGTCGCTGAGCAGTCTATCTGCTTTTCTAAATTTCTCCAGTTGCGGTAATATGAAGCTACCCCTCAGTTTCTTTTCATACACCGCGAGGTCCTCCGCCGAGGGGCTACGGGCCTCCTTTATGGCCTCCGCGGCGAGGACACCTGAAGCCACGGCAAAGTCTACGCCGCGGATCAACACGCCGGTGTGGAGCAGGAAGCCGGCGGCGTCCCCGGCGATGAGCAACCCGTCGTAGTGGAAGCGGGGCGGCGCCATATTGATGCCGGCGACAGGCGTCATATGGCCCCCATACTCCTGGAGAGAAGCACCCTTGACTAGGGGGGCCATATATGGGTGAAGTCTCAGCTTCTCGGCGAGGTCATATACCGGCGTCTTCAACTTCTCCCAGTTCCTCAGGTACACAACCACGCCGAGCGCCAGCGCGTCTTTGTAGGTGTATATGAACCCGCCGCCGGGGAGGTACTCCGTGGGGTACCCGGCGATTGCCCACGCGAGGCCTTCGTCTTCATCTAGGCCGAGTCTCTCCTCAAGTGTCTTTTTGTTTTCAAACTTCAACACCTCTTTCACGCCGACTGCGACCAGCTCGGGCTCCAGCTTCTTCACAATTCCCGCCCTCTCGAGAAGCAGTCGGTTGACCCCCTCAGCATCCACGACGTAGTCAGCCTGGAGCACGTCGGGACCTGACTGCACGCCTGTAACTCTGCCTTTCTCGTCTTTTACAAGTACATCTACTGGAGTCTCCGTGACTATTTTAGCGCCGGCGTTTTGCGCAAGCTTCGCCATCCAAGAGACAAACGACACCAGCGGCACCACGAAGCTCGTCTTTTCCTTCTCCACCACGGCAGTTTCTATGGTCAACGCCTTGTCTTCCGTGAGAAAAGACACGCGCTCTCTCCTGACCCACCTGTCCACTGGGGCGTCTTTGCGGAACTCCGGCAGGTATTTATCAAGCCAATATGCGTAGATACGGCCGCCGTAGAGCTCCTTAGCTCCGGGCTCTCTTCCTCTTTCCAGCACCACGACTTTAAAACCGGCAGAGGCGAGTTTATAAGCCGCGGCGAGGCCGGCGGGGCCGGCGCCCACTATGACAACATCGAATTTCATAGGGCCCCAGTCCTGCTAGATAAATATATATAGATTTCGTCTAAATGCGAAGTTTTACACTAAATTTTTTAAATCGAAGACGAAGAAGCGTCCATGCGCGTCGTGGTTAAGTACTTCTCGGCGCTTAGAGATGTTACAGGGAAAATACGGGAAGAGGTGACGGTGCCCGAGGGAGCCACGCTTTCTCAACTGCTTGAATGGTTCTTCAAGTCTTACCCAAATGCAGAGACGTTTAAAGAGGAGTTGCTGGTGCTTGTAAACGGCCGAACGGTTGACGGCTCTTACGCATTGCGAGACGGCGATGAGGTGGCGTTAATGCCTCCTGTAAGCGGCGGCGGGGGGGTGGTACAGAAACCGGTGGACTTAAACAAGGAAGTACAAGACATCATAGAAAAGACCGCGCCCCGAGGGGGCGGGGGCGTTGTGATCTTTGTCGGATACGTCAAGGGCAAGGTCGGGGATGCCAACGTGGAGGTTCTAGAGTACGAGGCGTATGAGCCCTACGCCACTTCAAAAATACGGGAGATAGAGGAGTGGGCGAGAAGACGGGAGGGGGTCCTAGAGGCCAGGATCTACCACTCGGTGGGGTCCTTGAGGCCGGGCGACGCCACGCTGTACGTCTTTGTGTCTGCGGTAAATAGAGAAGTTGCATTCAGAGTAGCTAGAGAGGC
>JAVVGH010000103.1:0-4125 GCA_032249215.1 Pyrobaculum sp. | reverse complement strand
CAGTGGGCCATATTCAACTCCTACAACGTAGACACGATCTACAAGGTGCCTCTGTTGTTGGAGCAACAGGGCGTGGGGGATTTCTTGGTGAAGCGTCTGAGGCTTGTGTCGCGGGCGCCGGACTACAGAGATTGGGAGGAGTTCGTGTCGCGGCTGACGGCGCCTAGGCACAGAGTCGCGGTGGGCATGTGCGGCAAATACGTGGAGCTTCCCGACGCGTATCTCAGCATCATAGAGGCTCTTAGGCATGCAGGCGCGGCGCTTGACGCGAAGCCTGAGCTGGTGTGGATAAACTCGGTGGAGGTGGAGAAGGACCCGGACATGTTGCGGAGGCTTGGCCTAGACGCCGTGGTGGTTCTGCCGGGTTTCGGGAAGAGGGGGACAGAGGGCATGATCGAGTGTATTAGGTATGCCAGGACTGAGAAGATTCCTTTCCTCGGCATCTGCTTCGGCATGCAGCTTGCGGTGGTGGAGTTCGCGCGAAATGTGGTAGGGCTGAGGGGCGCCAACTCCACGGAGCTGGACCCGGAGACCCCCCATCCCGTTGTCCACCTGGCGCCGGAGCAGAGGGAGGTGGACGTGCTGGGGGGTAGCATGATACTGGGCAACAGGGAGGTAGAGATCGTCCCCAACACCCTGGCGGCGTCTCTCTACGGCGCCGCGGCGACTGTGGAGAGGCATAGGCACCGGTACGAGGTCAACCTGTCTTACCTGCCTAAGTTGACCGAGGCGGGGCTTGTGGTGTCTGGCTGGAGGCGCGACATAAAACGGGTGGAGATAATAGAACTGCCGAGCCACCCATACTTCATAGCTACGCAGTTCCATCCCGAGTTCCGCTCCCGGCCGACGAAACCAAGGCCTGTTTTTGTCGGCTTGCTGAAGGCGGCGCTTAGCTGAGGCGCCAAAGCTCTATCTTTTTGGCGTATCTGTAGGCGTAGGTCGATGCGGCCAGCGCCACGGCGCCGCCTATCACGGCTGTGAGCACCGTGAGCAGCAGGTCGCCTGTGAACATGTAGACGGCGATTGGTATCGCCGCGGCTGGCTCCAGCGTGACCAGCATCAGGATGTAACCCAAATACTGCATGGCTAAAGGCGCCTTGGCGGGCCCCGTCTCGGGGTTGCCCGCCTCGTATCTCATAAGTTTATAGGGGGTGGGCCGGCGGGGCGCTATCAGCATCACTAGGTACACTGTCCCTACCATTAAAAAGAAGAGGACTCCGAAAACTAGGGCCACAGCTGTGGCGTCGTCCATAGGAGTTGGTGTGTCCAGTTATATAACAGTTGTTGTTGGGTTGTGATCTCCCTCGTGCTGGCTGGCTTGTCGGCCGTGGCGTATGGCTTGGCGCCGGTGATTTACAGGCCTGCCTTGGCCTGCACGTCGCAGTACAGAGCTGTGAATGTTTTTTCTCTCTTCTCCATTGCGGCGGGTTTCCTCCTGCCGTGGAGGGCGGTTGAGCCGTTTGGCGTCGCGGCGGTGGCGTCTGCGGCGTTGTTGGGAGGGGTGGTTGGGTCGTGGCTCTACATATCTGCCGTGAAGGTTGGAGGGGCGTCGGTGGGCAACATCAGCAGTTCGCTGTATATAGTGCTGTTGCCGCTTTTTGCCTGGAAGATACATCTAGTGCCAGCCGCCGCGCTGGTTCTGCTGGGGCTTGCCGTGGCGTCGTGGGGCGACGAGGGGTCTAGGCGAGGCGCCCTCTACGGCGTCTTGGCGGCGTTTGTTTGGGCTGTTTCGATAAATTTCTACGCGGCGGCTGTGGAGTCGTTGGGCCCCGGCGGCGCGTTGTTTATGAGGGGTGCGGTGGTGTTTCTGGCGAGCCTCCTCCTGAGCCGGGGCGCTCCCATATGTAAGATCCGCCGCCTCCTCGCCGGCGGCTTCGTGGATACGTTCGTGGGGTTTGTCTCCTACACCTTGGCTGTCTCCCTCGGCGATTATGTCGTGGTGACTCTGGTGATGTCTACGTATCCGCTCATAACTGCGCTTACGGAGCGGCCGCTCCGCTGGAGGAGGGCGCTGGGCGCCTTGTTGGCTGTGGCGGGGCTGGCGGCGGCTACTAGGTTAAATATGTAGTGTTATGGGGGGCTGTGAAGATCGTGGTTACAAACGACGACGGTCCCCACAGCCCGTGGCTTGGGCCTTTGGTGGAGGCGCTGGAGGAGGCGGGCCACGAGGTGGTTGTGGTGGTGCCAGAGAGGCCTAGGTCCGCCGCCGGCTTGGCTAGGACTTATCACAAGCCTCTTAGGGTGAGGCGCCTGGGGGACTACTACGTTGTTAACGGCTTCCCGGCGGACGCGGTGTTTCTCGCGCTTAAGCTTGTGTCGCCAGACGCCGAGTTGGTCTTGTCGGGGGTAAACGTGGGTGAGAACATAGGGGTTGAGGCGACGTATGGAAGCGGGACTGTGGGAGCGGCCATACAGGGTGGTGTGCTGGGGGCGCGGTCTCTCGCGTTGTCTATGGAGGCGGGCGGGGAGGTGGGGTTTATGCGCCGCGTCGCGGTGGCCGCCGTGGAGGCCGCCGCTTTTTTAGACGGGTTTTTGACCGTCAGCGTGAACATTCCGGCGCGCTGGGGCGGCGGCGTTTACTGCGCCAGGAGGCTGGCGAAGGCTGTGTATAGGGAGAGGCTGTACGAGGGGGTTGACCCCCGCGGCGATAAGTACTACTGGCGCTGGGGGCCCCGCGCCGAGGGGTTTGAGCCCGGCACAGACGCGTATTATTTCTACGTGGAGAGGGGAATCACGGTGCTGGGGCTTTCTGAGGCCGGGGTGGTGTCGGTGGAGGGGTTCGGGAGGGGGTTAGGGACAAGGCTTGGGGTAAAACAAATAAACTGCTAAATGAGACCCGCCGTGGATGTGGTAACCACTCTGCGGTACAGGTTCGTGCGGTACTGCGTAAACAAGGCGTATGCGGAGATGGAGTTGCAGGGAGTGCCCGCGGAGGTGGTCAACGTATTTGACGACGTCGTGAGCCAGATTAGGGATTTGGAGAAATACTTCACCTCTCTGGACTCCGTGGCGAGGACGCTGAGGGTCGACCTGCCCGAGAGGCTGAAGGTTTTGAAGGAGCGGGACCCCGCCTTGGCCGGGGCGTTTGTTAAGAAGCTGGTGGAGCACTGTCTCGAGCTGGAGGAGGTCGCCAATTCGAGGGTTAAGGACTACCTCCGGGAGCTGTTAAGCGGCTTTTAAAGGCCCTATTTTAAGTGAGGGTAGTACTATACGCGCCGCCGGGCACCGGCAAGTCTAGACATGTGGCAGAGGCGGCGGCTCGGAGCAGACGCTCTTTGATATTTACCAGGAGCCACCTGGAGGGTCTGCAGATGGCTAGGTACGTGGCTGAGTTCGGCGGGGAGGCGGGTTTGCTCTTCGGTAGGAAGTCGCTGTGTCCCCTAGGCGCCGAGAACTCCCTGCGGTGTCTAGAGCTGAGGGAGCGGGGGGTCTGTAAGGCGATGTCCCGCCGGCCTCTGAAGCTCGTCTTTGACGTGGAAGAGCTGTATAGACAGGGAGTGTGTCCCTACGAGGCTCTCCACGTCGCTGGCCGGCGGAGTAACGTGGTTGTGCTCCCGTTGGCGTATCTATCGAAGGTGTCAAACGTATCGGCGGTGGCTGACCTCTTCGAGGAGGTGGATTTCGTGGCGTTAGACGAGGCGCATAACCTGCTGGCTGTGGTGGAGGTGCGCGACGACGAGCTGTACTCCAGGCGCTACTGCGTAGACGCCTGGGGTCGGGTGATGTGTCTAGCCCTGCCGCTGGTGGGCGAGCTGGTGGGCAGGTCGAGGCGGCTAGTCGCGGCAAGTGCCTCCATTCTGCGGCATTTCTCCGAGGTTTTTACATACTTCCTCAGGGCGGAGTATGTAGAGGTCCCCACGCTCCCCGGCGCGGAGAACCTCGAGGTTGACCTCATCCCGCTTGAGGTGCGGTACCGGACTAGGATGCGGAGTAGATACGTGGAGGCCGTCGCGGAGGCCGTCCGGCACGTCTTCGAGGAGTATAGGCGGGTGGTTGTCTTCCTTCCAAATAAAGAACTCGCCGCTTTTTACATGTCTAAGCTGGGAGGCCTCCCGGTGTCTGATCGCCCCCTCGGCGACATAGACCACGTGGTCGTCACGTACTACGGTAGCCCCGTCTCGGAGG
>JAVVGH010000102.1:0-4143 GCA_032249215.1 Pyrobaculum sp. | reverse complement strand
TTTTATCTAGCTCCTTCTTTTATCTCCTCGTAGCCGCAGTTTTGGCAGTAGAGCCTCTCCACCACTGAGTACTTCCCGTTGGTCACCTTGGCTGTCCTCTCCACCACTCTGAGCCGGGAGAAGCAGCGGGGGCAGGTGTAGGGCCCCGGCCTGTACGCCCCAGCCGCCGACAGTATCCGCCTAACTTCATACAGCGAGAGGCCGAAGGCGCGCGCCGTTTCCCTCAGGGAGGCGCCCGACTTGTACATCTCCACAACGGCTTGGGCAATGTCGCTCTTCTTCTCGGCCACGTTCCAGATCTTGCCCACCGCCCTCGCCCGCTCCAGCGCAGTCCGCGTCCGCTGCCGTATGAACTCCCGCTCCATGGTGGCGACGAAGGCCAACACGGCGCGGAGGAACTGGCGGTACACCCCGTCGAGGCTCTGCAGGGCCTGCTCCCGCTCCGAGGCGGAGACCACCACGAGGCCGAGCTTGTTCTCCACTAGGTCCAGCAGGGCGAAGAGCTCCTGGAAGGACCTCACAAGTCTCGATATCTCGTAGACGAGGAGCACCTTGGGCTGAGGCGTCAGCTTCGGCGCCTCCGACATCAATTGTTTAAAAGCCGGCCTCTCCCAGGGCGCCACGGCGCCGGAGACGCCGACGTCAACGTAGTGGCGGACGATCTCGATGCCCCGCTCCCACGCCCACTTCTCCAGGAAGACCCTCTGGTTTTCCGGGTCCTGGTCCTCGGTAGAGACGCGGATGTAGGTGACTGCCGGTATCAAGACCTACGTCCGCCCTCCCTCCTGGGTCCGCCCCCGCCTCTGGGCCGCCTCGGCGGCTTCACCTCCTGCGGCGGCTGGAGCGGCGATATGAAGTAGCCCAGGGGCCAGCCGTAGGCCCTATCTACCTCCTCGGTGGAGGTGGTGTGGACGTCGATATAAATCACGTTTCTAAATATGAGGGGCTCCTCTAGCCACACGCCGACCCGCTCCGGGTAGTACGCTATGGGCTCCACGAACCACTCGTAGACGCGGCTGTCTTGTATAAACCTGACGAAGTCGAGGTACTCATCTGCGTTGTAGAACCCCCACAGCACCACCACAGAGGCCGGCGGGAGGTTCACGGTAATTCTCCCCAGCTGGAGGGTGTAGCCGAATTTGTCGGCGGCATCGCCGTATATATGCCTGGGCTGTATGGGCTCCAGCCTGCCGCCGATCTTCCTGGCGTGTTCCTGCGCCGTGTGGTACGCCTTCTTTATGGCCTCAACCGCCTCATCCCTGTTAAGTGGTAGGAACCACACAGCACCGCAAATATGCACATATTTAAGCAATACACCGGCCCGGCGCCTCCCTGCCCCCGCGCCGTGGCGCCCGGCGTCGGCCAATATATTGACATGCCCCATAATAACTGTTAGACATAAAACCGGCGCAGTCGGCGTGCCTATGATCGGGCTCGTGGCCTTGACCGTGGTGGCTGTGATAACCGCGCTGGCTCTGAGGAGGGTGAGAGACAGGGTGCTGACCGCATTGGCCGTCGCTGGGCTTGTGTTGCTTTCCATACCCGCCGTCCTTGTAAACGGAGACGCCGCGGAGAGGCTGATCGCCGCGGTGTATATGTACGCCCCGTATTGGGAATACCTGGTGCCCGTGGCCTTCTTTGCCCTGGCGCTCCTCCCAAACGGAAGAGGGAAGAGGAAAAAGAGGAGTCGTTACGTAAGGCGCGAGGTCGTCACCGTCTAGAGGCGTAAACCAGAGCCACCACGGCAAGCAAGGCGATCAGAACCGGGATCCAAATGCTTTTTTCCTCTCCCCCCGTCGGAGTGGTTGGCGACGGGGTGGCGGCTCCGTGCCCCGCCGGCGGGGGCGTCTCTGGGGAGAGGCTGGGTTTTTGATACACGACTCCCCCCTTGGCGGTACACGCCGCGTCTCCCATGGCTGTGGAGTATATGGAGGCCATTATGTAGTAGGTAAGCGCCTGCGGCTTGCCCGCCTGCTGGCCGCTGAAGTAGTCGCCGAACTGCAGGTAGCTCAGCGGGAGCGTGTTGGTGTAGCCGCACTGAGCTGCACGCCCC
Source organism: Pyrobaculum sp. (assembly GCA_032249215.1). Classification (GTDB taxonomy): domain Archaea; phylum Thermoproteota; class Thermoprotei; order Thermoproteales; family Thermoproteaceae; genus Pyrobaculum. The sequence continues at coordinate 2,090 of JAVVGH010000102.1, read as the reverse complement.
ATGTTGATGAGCGCTCTGTTTCTGGCAACTTCGAGGTATTTGTCAGGCGCCGAGGCCATGAGGGCCGAGGCGGATTCGGCGATTATCTCAATGGAGTTTGCCATGGAGGCCAGGTAGAGGCCTTTGCCGTAGAGGTCCTCCGCCAGCTGCACGGCAGTGGCGTAGTCCCCGAGCGTCATCCCGTAGGTGGTCTCCAGATATGCGTACATGGCCTTGGCGTAGTCGAGGTACATCCGCGCCACCTCGGCCAGCGCGCTTTCGTTTAAGACAGGGCCGTAGGCCCTCTTACGCGTCTCGTCAATCCAAGACCTAAGGGTCACGGCCCGCGCATACATGGCGCCGGCGTCCGGCGACGTGGAGTTAGCCTGCAGATACACCTCGTATATCCGCGTGTAGCTGGCCACCACCAGATCCACGTTGTTTATGGTAACCGGCGTCTGGGCCAGTTGCGCCTCGGCCTCCCTCGCCATCTGCAAGGCCTGGTCATACAGAGTTCTGGAGGCACTCCGAGACGCCGCCGCCCGTTCCTTGTAGTACTGCACAATGCCCTGGTAGATCAGAGACGCCGCCGTGTAGTACTTGCCCTCGGCCTTCAGCCGCTCAATAACCGCAACGTTTACGTACCCCTTGCCGACGGTCTGGTTGTAGTAGCTGTATATCGCGTTGAAGAGGTTGCGCGACACGTCTCTAAACGCGGAGTCGTCCACGGCGCCCGGCGGAGGCGTCTGCACCCTGTAGCCGGTTAGGTAGTATATTGCGTCTTCCAACGTCCCGATCTCCACAACCCTCACGCCGGAGACGCCGCCGGGGGCCTCGCCTATGGGGACAAGCACCGTCTTTATGCCCTTCTCAGCAGCCGCGCTCACTTTCTGCGACACGCCGCCGACCGGCCCGACGAGGCCGTCGGGCAGGATGATGCCGGTCATGGCCATGTCGCCTCTAAGCGTGAGGTTGTTCATGAGGGCGAACAACGCCACCGTGATGTAGCCGCTGGCTGAGGGGCCTCCGACCTGGGCGTCGCTGGCCAAAACCCTCAGCAAGGCTGTGTAGTTGGTGTAGGGGCGGCCGGAGTACCGCGCCGCCACGTAGAGGGCGATCTGCGCCGACGGGCCGAAGCCCTCGCCCGCCTCGGGGACCCCGGCGACGTACGCCCTGCCGTCTCCCGGCGTAAGGAGCGTCACCTTTATGGGGAGGACCGCCCCGCCCGTGGGCCCCACCGCCAAGGCGTTTATCTCGGTAGACGCCAGCTTCACCGTGTACGTCTGCCAAGCCGCCGCAAGCACCACGGCGGCCAACGCCGCCAGTATCAGCAGGATCTTCCTCATGGCCTCACCCCCGGGCTCACTATAAAAAGGTAACTCACCTTCAGAGGAGGTCGTGCCGCGTCACAGATCGGCCTCGCCTGGGTCATCACTTTAAAACCTCCCACGTAGGTGTTTATATGGATGTCGCCGACCTCGTCGCGGCGGCTAGACACTGCATAGTCTTCACAGGCGCCGGCATATCGGCCGAGAGCGGGGTCCCCACCTTCCGGGGGGCGGGCGGGCTGTGGGAGAGGTACAGGCCGGAGGAGCTGGCGACTCCCGAGGCCTTCGCAAGGGATCCCGAGCTGGTGTGGCGCTGGTACCGGTGGAGGCAGGAGCTGGTGTACAGGGCGGGGCCGAACCCGGGGCACCGCGCCATCGCCGAGCTGGAGGCCATCGGCGTTGTCAAGGCCGTCATTACGCAAAACGTGGACGGCCTCCACCAGAGGGCAGGTAGCAGAAACGTGGTGGAGCTCCACGGCTCCCTGTGGAGGGCTAGGTGCGTGGAATGCGGCGCCGTGTATAGGCTAGACAAGCCCGTGGAGGAGGCACCGCCCAGGTGTCCCAGGTGCGGCGGACTGCTTCGGCCCGACGTGGTGTGGTTCGGCGAGCCTCTGCCGCGGGACGCGTGGGAAAGAGCTGTGGAGCTCGCGTCTAGGTCAGACGTGGTGTTGGTGGTGGGCACATCGGGCGTTGTGTACCCCGCCGCGTATATCCCCCGCATCGCCAAGGACCACGGCGCCGTCTTGGTGGAGGTAAACGTGGAGGAGTCCGCCATCACTCCCA
>JAVVGH010000101.1:0-4155 GCA_032249215.1 Pyrobaculum sp. | reverse complement strand
TGCGGCTTGTGATTGTGTCTAATCGGCTTCCCGTGACCGTAGTCATGCACGGCGGGAATGTGGAGCTTAGAGAGGCCGTGGGCGGCCTCGCCACGGCTATTAAGTCCTTCCTCCGCGCCTCCGACGGGGGTAAGGCGCTGGGGTTCTCCGAGGTGCTGTGGGTGGGGTGGTCCGGCGTGAAGGCCGAGGCGGAGACGGCCGAGGTTAAGAAGAGGCTTAGAGAGGTGGGGCTGGTCCCGGTGTCTTTGACGGGGGAGGAGGTGAACCTCTTCTACGAGGGGTTCTGCAACGCCACTTTGTGGCCGCTTTTCCACGGCTTCACGGTGTACACCGTGTTTGAGGCCAAGTTTTGGGACGCCTATGTGAGGGTTAATCAGAAGTTCGCGGAGGTCGTGTCCTCTTTGACTGAGCCTGGGGACTTCGTCTGGGTGCATGACTACCACCTCATGCTCCTCCCGGCGATGCTCCGGGATGCGTCTCCGGAGCTGGCGGTGGGGTTCTTCCTCCACATACCCTTCCCGCCTGCCGAGATCTACCAGCTCCTGCCCCCCTCGTGGAGAGCCGCCGTGCTGGACGGCGTCTTGGGGGCCGACCTCGTGGGGTTCCACGTCCACGAATACGTCAACAACTTCCTGAGGGCTGTGGCTAGGTTTCTGGGGTACCGGCTGGAGGGCGGCGTGGTGCAGGTGGGGCGGAGGAGGGCGAGGGTGGGGGCCTTCCCCATCAGCGTGGAGTTCGACTTCTTCTACGGCGCCGCCGAGCGGCCTGAGGTGAAGGTTCAGGTGGAGGAGCTTAGGCAGAGGCTTAGGGGGCTTAAGGTGGTGTTTTCTATAGACCGGCTGGACTACACCAAGGGCGTCCTCAACAGGCTGAGGGCGTGGGAGCGGTTCCTCAAGGAGCACCCCGAGTGGCGGAGGAGGGCTACTTTCGTCTTGGTGGTGGTGCCGTCGAGGACGGGGGTGGCTCAGTATGAGGCCATGAGGCGGGAGATCGAGAGGGAGGTGGGGAAGATAAACGGGGAGTTCGGCGAGGTGGATTGGGTGCCGGTGGTGTACATCTCGCGGTTTATACCCACCGAGACCCTCCTGGCGCTTTACAACACCGCCGACGTGGCTCTCATCACGCCGCTGAAAGACGGCATGAACCTCGTGGCTAAGGAGTACGTGGCGTCGCGTAGGGACTGCCGCGGCGTCTTGATACTGAGCGAAACCGCCGGCGCGGCGCAGGAGCTTCTGGAGGCGCTTATTGTAAACCCCAACGACGAAAGCGGCGTGGCGGAGGCCATACACAAGGCCCTCACCATGAGCGAAGAGGAGCAGTGCCGGAGAATTACGCGGATGCAGAGCAGGCTGAGGCAACACGACGTGGTGAAGTGGGCAGTGGACTTCATACAAGCCACGGCCGTGGCGTATGCAGACAACAAGACGGCGGTGGAGCCGGTCCGGAGGCTAGACGGCGAGGCGTTGAAAGAGCTGGTGGCGCAGTTCGCCGGCGCCAGGCGGAGGCTGGTGGTCCTGGACTACGACGGGACCCTGGTGCCCCACTACCCGTACGCCTACCAGGCGGTGCCGGATCCCGACCTCAAGAGGCTGTTGAGCGACCTCGCGGCCCTCCCGGAGACCTACGTGGCCGTCGTCAGCGGCCGGGGGAGGGACTTCCTAGAGAGCTGGCTGGGAGACCTGCCCATATTCCTCGCGGCGGAGCACGGCGCCTACATCAAGGAGCCGGGCGGGGGCTGGACGCCGCTGTTCCCCTTCGACATGCGGTGGAAAGACGCCGTTAGGAAGATCATGGAAGACTTCGTGGCGCTTGCCCCCGGCTCGTACATAGAGGAGAAGACGTCCTCCCTAGCCTGGCATTTTAGAAACATGGAGCCGGAGATCGGCGAGGCCGCGGCCAATAGGCTGGTGGAGGCGCTTAGCGACTTGGTGGGCGGCGCAGGCGCGGCGGTTCTACGAGGCAAGAAAGTCGTTGAGGTTAGACCTGCCGGCGTTAATAAAGGCGCCGCCGCGAAGCTACTCGCCGAGAGGTTAACACCAGACTTCTTGTTGGTCGCCGGCGACGACGACACAGACGAGGAGATGTTTAAGGCGCTTCCAGAGGCATTCAGCATAAAGGTGGGCCGGGGCGAGACCGCCGCCAGATACACAACTCCGTCGTATAGGTCGTTGAGAGAGGCGTTGCGTCTGCTGGCGGAGGTTAGGAGCTGATTCTTTCAATAATCGCCGCGGCGAGCTTATCGGCGGTGAGCCCCGCCGCCTTCCTCTTCGCCTTCCTCCCCATCTCGTCCCTCACCTCAGGTCTCTTGACTAGCATCTCCACCCACGTCAGAAACTCGTCAACCGCTTCCGGCCTGTTGAGGTGGATCCCGTCTACGCCGTTGGCCACGTACCAAGCGGCTCTTGAGTTCGGCGAGGCGGCAAAGGGAACCCCGGCGTACATATACTCCAACGCCCTCACGCCCATGGGCTCGTAGGAGGAGAAGTCCACGCCGGCAACTGAGGATTTTATAACCGAGGCAAGAACCTGAGACTCGTGGTTCCCTATAACCACGAGGTTTCTCCTAACTTTCGCCTCTTGCTTCAGCTCGTCGGCGGCTTCGCCTGCGCCTGCCACCACCACCGCGGCGGTCTTTAGCTTGTCGGCAATTTTCACAAATAGATGAACGTTTCTATCATCTCTTAGGGGGCCTATGTAGGAGATTACGTATTCAAAGCCCCCGGGGGGCGCCGCGGGCGTTGAGTCCAGCGCCTCGGCGACGTCTGGGTCTATCCAGTTGCTAGATATAAGGATCTTTTCGGGCGGTATTCTAAACTGCCGGAGCTCGGCGGCCTCCTGCGGGCAACAGACCACCAACAAATCCGCCTGGCGAAGTATGAAGGGCAAGTTAAGCGTAGTCCACATAACCTTGGAGGCGTAGTCCACAGGCCGCGTTGCGTGGAATTTAGGGAAGTAGATGGGGATGTAGACCAGGGGGGTCCGCCTAACGGCCTCGCCTGCGGCGGCCAGCGTCCTCCTAACCGCGGCCCACCTGGCAGCCTCCTCGGGCCCGTTCCAGAAACTGGAGAGAACCACCACAGCATCAAGGCCGTAGCTGTCCGCCACCTCGCCTAGGATCCTGGAGAAGTTTCTAAACGCCACGGCGCCTGTGGGAAGGAGAGGTTTTGTGCTGAGGACGCGGATAGTGGGGACGCCTGACACGTCTTTTTCAACCTCCACAAAACCTGCCTCGCTTTTCTCCACTAGGTCTGGATCCAGGGCCGGGGCGCCTTCGTGGAAGAGACTTGTGACCAGCCAAGCCGAGTGGCCAAGTCTTCGGAAGGCCTTGACCAACACGGCAGCCACCCGGTGGGAGTCCTCCCAGTGCGAACTCTGAGGCGCAACGACGCCGACATTCATCTCTTTTTCAACGCCTCGAGGATCAACACGGCAACTACGGCTACGGCGAGGCCCCAGGTTATGGGCGTAAGCATAGAGCTGAGAGTTGTGACGTTGATGCCGCCTTGCTCCAAGGCGAAGGTGACCACGACGAGGTAGAGGATTATCCTAATGTACTCGGCCACCGGCCCCACCACCGCCTCGTTTCTCGAGAGGGCCCCCTTGTAGATATACTCAACAAAACCGTCCACCAGTATGAACCCTATTATCGATATGATGAAAAACTTGACAAAGCCGAAGAGGTACACCGCTATGATCGACGTGACCCATTCGGAGACCTCCACGCGTCCAAAACTGACGGCGAGGTAGGCCACCGCCGTGAGGATGAAGATGAGGTAAAGAAGCCAAGCCGCCACGGAGCCGAAGAACTCGCTGGGGGTGTAGCCAGAGCGGAGGAGGGCCCTGCCGATGTTGAAATTTCTAAACCAGTCGTTGAAGCCCAGCCTAAACAAGAGGCGGTCCACCATCCGCCTAACCAAGCGGCCCAGCACAATGCCGAAAACAGCTATCAACACGGCCACCGCCGCGTGGTAGAGAACAGTCAAGACTTCCACATCACGGCCGCCCTCCTCATTTATAAACGTTGATTACATATACGGCCAGGCCCTCATCTACGTGAGAAAACCGCTCCGCTTTTATGACATAGCCGTCGGCAAGACCTTCCTCAGCACCTCCTACCGCCTAGTTGAGGTGGAGATTAAATATCCCCGGGGCGTC
>JAVVGH010000100.1:0-4172 GCA_032249215.1 Pyrobaculum sp. | reverse complement strand
TGGGGGACATGCAACTTGACAAATACAAACACGCCCTGCGGCGGGTTTCTGAGGAGCTTAACAAACGAGGGGTGGACCACGTCCTCGTCGGTAGCGCGGTTCTTCCGCTGGTATATAATATCAAATACGACCCCAGAGATGTCGATCTCTTTATCCTCAACAAGTCCACCGTGCTGGACTACGAGCTTTTTGAGGAGATAGCTAAGGAGAACGACTGGGACATGGGGACCTCGGACCACGGCACGATATACTACGAGTTGATTGTTGGGGGAGACGCCGTGAGGGTTGACCTGTTGGAGAACATCCTCGACATCTACATCCCCCTTGACTTTTTCTCAGGCCTCAGGGAGGTTGATCTAGGCGGCGTGAAGACGAGGGCCGTGGGTCTTGAGGAGCTTCTGGTGCTTAAGGCAAAGATAGCGACGAAGGAAGCCGAGGAGTTCATAAACGAAGTAGCCAGGCTCGTGCTTGAGCACGACATAAGACTTGACTACAACAAGATCAAGAAGTACGCGTCTCTGTATCCAGAGGACGCGGAGGGTATTTTAAAGCGCTTAAGGAGAAACGGCATCTACGTGGAATAATATTTATAGGCAGGGCAAACTCCGCCCATGCGCGTTTTGTACATACACGCCGAGCGCTTCAGCTGGGAAGTGAAAGACCCGGCGCTTGATATCAAAGACGAGCCGACTCCGGGCCGCGCCGAGAACGCCTTGGTGGTTTTCGTCACTGTCGAGAGGGGCGACGCGGCAGATGAGGATTTCTTGCGCCAGGTGGCGCGCGACGTCGTAGACGTCGCCAGGAGGGTCAAGGCGTCTTCCATAGTCATATATCCCTACGCCCACCTTTCTAACGAGCTCGCCAGGCCCTACACGGCGAGGGAGGTGGTGAACCGGCTATACGAGGTCGTGAGGTCCGAGTTCGGCAGCGATGTCCACAAGGCGCCTTTTGGGTATTACAAGGCGTTTGAGCTCAGGTGTCTGGGGCACCCCCTCTCGGAGCTCAGCAGGACCTTCAAGCCGGAGCAGGCGAGGCAGGAGAGGAGGGGGGAGGAGAGGCGTGACTTCTACGTGGTGCTCACGCCTGCGGGCGAGGAGTACGACCCGGCCAAGTTCGACTACGGCGGCTACGAGGATCTGCGGATCTTGGTGGAGAAGGAGGTGTTTAAGAAGGAGCTGGGCGGAGGGGCCGAGCCTAGGTATTTGGAATACCTCAGGAAGTTCGGCTTCGAGTGGGAGCCCATGTCTGACGTGGGCCATATGCGCTACGCGCCTGAGGCCACGGTGATGATGGAGCTTGTGGAGGACTACGCGTACACGGCCGCCAAGTCCCTCGGGATACCTGTGTTCAAGATCAGGGGGACTAACATGTTTAAACTCGCCGAATCCGCCATCGAGACGCACGCAAAGCTGTTCGGCGAGAGGCTTTACGTGGTTGAGTCAGATACTGACCTGATACTCCGCTACGCGGCCTGCTTCCAACAGTTCGCGATGGCTAAGGACTGGGTGATAAGCTACCGGCACCTGCCCTTCGGCATGTTGGAGATAGCGGACTCTTACCGGCACGAACAGCCGGGCGAGACGGTGCTCCTCTTCAGGCTCCGGAGGTTCTACATGCCGGATCTCCACATATTCACGAGGGATCTCCCGGAGGCCGTCAACGTGACTTATAAGCTCCACGAAGTCATCTTCAGAGAAATAGGGAAGCTCGGCAGGACCTACGTTTCGCTGTATAACGTCACCGAGGACTTCTACAAGAGCCATAGGCAGTACCTGGTGGAGCTCGCCAGGAGGGAGGGCAAGCCCATATTGGTGAGGGTTCTGCCAGGGCAGAAGTACTACTGGGTGCTCAACGTGGAGTTCCACATAATCGATGAGTTGGGGAGGCCCAGGGAGGTGGCCACGTTCCAGATAGATGTAGGCAACGCCCAGCGCTTCGGCATAAAGTACGTAGACGAGAACAACCAGACTAGGTACCCCGTCATCATACACACGGCCATTTTAGGTAGCGTCGAGAGATACCTATACGCCGTATTCGATACGATGGCCAAAGCGGAGAAGGAGGGCAAGACTCCGCGGCTCCCCACCTGGCTCTCGCCGGTGCAGGTACGCATAATACCCATCACCAAGGACAACTTGAAATACGCTGTTGAGGTCGCCGACAAGCTAGAGGCGGAGGGCATCCGCGTGGATATAGACGACAGAGACGAGACCCTATCTAAGAGAGTTAGGGAGGCTGAAACCGCCTGGGTGCCGTATATATGCGTCGTGGGTGCCAAAGAGGCGAGCGAGGGCACGCTGTCGGTCAGAGAACGGGGAGGCGGTCAATACAAGATGACCCCAGCGGAGCTCGTTAAGAAGATTAAGGAAGAGGTAAGGGGATACCCCTCTAGGCCGCTCTACCTGCCGCGTTTCCTCAGCCAGCGCCCCTCGCGGTACTAGCCGATATATTTTTTCAGCCGATAAGTTTATATAGGGTTATCTACGGCGCGCACGAAATGCAAGCAACAACCCAGCTCAAAACCCCCGTGGTCGGCAAACACGTTTACGGCGAATTATACGGGGTGGACGAATCGCTCCTCCGAGACGAAGAAAAACTAAGGAAGATCGTGATTGAGGCTGCGCATATAGCAAATATGCACCTGGTGGAGGTAAACTCCTGGAGGTTCAAGGGGGGCGACAAGGAGGGCGTGTCGGTCATCGCGTTGGTGCTGGAGAGCCACATCGCCATCCACACGTGGCCCACGTATAACTACGCGACGGTGGACGTGTATACATGCGGCGAACATTCCGACCCCGTATCTGCCTTCCGGTACATAGTGTCGCAACTAGCCCCAAAGAGGTTCACGGCTAACTACTCAGACCGCTCATATAGATAACCCCTTCCTTTTTCTCTTAATGTCAAATATCTTGCTGATACTCCTCTGGCTCAGCCAAGACAGAATAGACAGAACCATCCTCAACAAAGTCGCCTTTGTGGGCACTGCGTACTCCGCCGACTCGGTTAACTTCGTGGTGAAGGCACTCTACGAGACCCACAACCACGTCGACACGGTCGTTGTATACGGCCCCGACCTAAACGGCGCAGGCGAGCTGATAGTGGAGGCTCTGCGGGGTGTATGTAACGACGCCCTGCGGATACCCTGTGAATATGTAAAGACGCTCAACGTAGATTTGGTCGACCTCAGGTGGCGGGGGGAGGAGGAGCTTAGAAAAGCCGTAGAGATACGTTATAGGCCGGCCAGAGAGGCGGTGCGGCCCCGGCGGGAAGTGGCGCTGGAGAAACCCAACAAGAGGCTACCTTACGGAGGACTCCACATCCTCTACGACACAGACCTGGAAGCCCTCAGGGCCAAGGCTGTGGACTATATACTGACCTACGGCGTGGAGAGCCGCGACATCGTTTACAGCTACCTAGCCCTACAGCGAGACCCCGGAGGCGAGTACTTAACGACGCCTTGCGACGTGATAGAGGAGTGGCCCTGCGGTCTCGATAGGGGAGGCATCTTGATAGCCACGCCCGCTTTTATCCAGAAGAAACAACTTGAGACGGCGGCATCCGCCGTTAGGCCAGAGGTCTATAACCGCGACGTGTACGACCCGCACGGCAACTTCGTACTTGCCGATATGCTGTACCACTACGGCCCCCGCGGCGTCTTGCTACGGCAGATAGAACTAGACGAGGTAAACGTGAGGAGGGAGGCGCAGAAGCTCCTGCCTGACCACGCCTTCTACGTCGGGCGGGAATACGCAGCCTACAAGCTGTTGAAGGATAAGTACGTGCAGGATAGATGGAAACAGTAGCGGCCAGATATGTTGAAACAGTTGTTTCTAGAGGCGTGGAGGCAGACAAAAAGAAAAGCCGACAGCCTACAAGGCCGTTGTTGAGGACACGTGCAAGACAGGGAACTCTACGCGCCGGACGGTACATGGATACACATAGAAGAGGGGCATGCTCCATATATCCCAATCCACGGCGTAAACGCCGAGGCGTATTTCCCAGACGTGTTGAGACTACCGCGGGGAGGGCTCGAACTAGGGTGGAGGGCGAGCGATGAAGGTACAGACGGCCGGCCCGCTACCACACAACCTTGCCAGGTATTTGCCTGCGACGAGATGTGGAGCATGTTGAACCACAGTCCAGTCAAGCATGGTAACCGGAAAAGCTGTTGG
>JAVVGH010000099.1:0-4177 GCA_032249215.1 Pyrobaculum sp. | reverse complement strand
CTCGGCTAGTCGACGAGCTGACTCGTGAGGGGGTTATAAAAAGCGAGAGGGTGAGAAAAGCCCTACTTTCCGTGCCAAGAGAGGAGTTCGTCCTGCCGGAGTACAGGATGATGGCGTATGAAGACAGGCCCCTGCCTCTTTTCGCGGGCGCCACGATATCGGCCCCCCACATGGTAGCCATGATGTGTGAGTTGATAGAGCCGAGGACCGGCATGAAGATCCTAGAGGTGGGGGCCGGCTCGGGCTACCACGCGGCGGTGTGCGCGGAAGCGATTGAACGTAGAGGCAAGGTATACACCATCGAGATAGTGAAGGAGCTTGCGGTCTACGCGGCGCAGAACATCGAGCGATTGGGCTACTGGGGCGCGGTGGAGGTCTTCCACGGCGACGGCAGAAGAGGGCTGGAGCGTCACGCGCCCTTTGACGCCGTTATCGTCACCGCGGCCGCCAGCGGGATCCCGCGCACCCTTGTTGACCAGTTGAGAGATGGCGGGGTCTTGGTGATCCCGGTAGAGGAGGGCGCCGGGCAGGTCCTCTACCGGGTGGTGAAAAGAGGGGAGAAAATAGAGAAGCGAGCTATTACATACGTCTTGTTTGTGCCGTTGCGGGAGGGCTAGGGCTCAACTCTGTAGCGGTCCCGGGGATACAGCGTGGCGTGTCTCACGTTGTCTAGGTTCAGCAAGGCGGTTACCAGGCGGTTGAAGCCCAGGCCGAAGCCCGCGTGTGGCGGCATGCCGTAGTCAAAAACCGCCAAGTGGCTCTCGAAGAGCCTGGGGTCCAGCCCTCTTCTCCTCATCTCCTCCTCTAGCTCGTCGCGTTTATGTATCCTCGTGGCCCCCGAGGCGATCTCTATGCCGTTGATTATGAGGTCGTACGACTCGCTTTTGTCCCCGCCTCTGCGTTTGGTGTAAAACGGCCTAAGCGATGCTGGGAAGTTAACTATGAAGTAGATAGGGCCGTAGAACTTCATCAATGCCTTCTGCATCTCCACTGTCAAGTCGTCGCCCCACTTGACGTCGTAGCCCAGTTGTCTCAGCCTGTCCACCGCATCGTCGTAGTCGACCCTAGGAACTCCCTGTACCTCCGTGGCCACAGGCCTTATGCCAACCTCAGCAAGCCTCTTCTCCTCCTCCGCAACAGCCGCGACCACGCGCCTCACAATTTTTTCCAAGAGGTCCACTATGTCGTTGTAGTTCATAAACGCGGCCTCGGCGTCCACCGATATGAACTCGTTTAGGTGAAAGTCCGTGTTGTGCTTCTCAGCCCTATACGCGGGGCCTATCTCAAACACCCTCTCTAGAGACGCAGTCAGTTGCTCCTTATACAGCTGGGGGCTTTGGGAAAGGTACGCAACCCTCTCGAAGTAAAGTACTGGGAAAAGCTCAGCCCCGCCCTCTGTGCTCGTAACTATAATTTTAGGCGTAAAAACCTCCACAAACCTCTCCCCATACAGCGCCTCTCTTATCTCCCTCAGAATCCTCGACGCCAAGGAGAAGACCGCCAAGTTACGAGGCCTCTTCAAGTCGACGGAGCGCCACCTAAGCCTCGTGGGGAGGTCAGCCGACTCGGACCAGACGTCGAGAGGAAGCGGCTTGGCCTTGTTCAACACCCAGATATCTAGGGGGAACACCTCCACGCCTCTCTTCGCGATTCTGCTAACCTCCACGACCCCCCTCACCACCACGACGTCTTCACGGCCCAGGTCTGCAAACGCCTTGAAGACGTGGTCTGGGGTCCTCCCCGCCTTTAACGTCACTTGAACAAACCCCTCCCTGTCCCTCAGAAGCAAAAACTTGACCTTTCCTATGTCTCTCAGCTCCCACACCCAGCCTGCAACCACCACCTCCTTACCATGTAGCTCAGGCGTGATCTCACTCGTCCAGTGCGTCTTCTTAGGGTACACGCCTCTCGGAAAGACGTATAAAAAATATGTTTACGCCCTCAGCTCCCTTTCCCTGACGAGCTCCACCTTGACGTTAGCCCCCGAGATCTGGCTTATAATCGCCTGGAGCCTCTCAGGCCTAATAGGCAACCGCCTTAACTCCCTAGAGGGTATCTTCACCACGGTCTCGGTGGTGCCGTCGGGAAGCCAAGACGTCGATATCGTCAACAACTTAGCCGGGGACACCAGCTGCGCAATCACCTCGTTGACGCTGCCGTGTTCCACCACCCTGACATTCCTTCCGAGGAGAGAAGAAAGCTCCTTCTCAAGTTGTATAAACGCGCCGCGTGACATCTTCTTGGTGTTTCTCATGAGTATAATAATGAAGTCGTCCACTTCGTAGGACTTTACATATTCCACGTCGGCTAAGTTGATTTTACGCTCAACCTTCAACAACGCGTCTGAAACTTCGACGTCGAGCCAGCTGTACCTCCCGCTGTCTATAAGCGACTGACACTTTTGACACAACACACGCGTCTTCACACAAAATTCGCAGAACGGAATCTTAGCCATCGGCAACTATAAAAAGGACATATAAAAACTATTTTATAACCACATTTACGGAGGACGCGTGCGCGTGGTTATAGTAGACGGCTACACCGACGAGCCCGCAGGTCTCGGAGTGCCTCCATATCTAGACGTCTACGCGAGATACGCCGCCGGAGCGGCGTTTACGGCCGGGGCAGACGAGGTTCACTACTTCACCATTGACCAGCTGAGGAGAGACTGGCCCAGCTCACTTAGGGCGCTTGCGCAGTACGACGTGGTTGTTGTAATAGCCGGCATAACGACCCCCGGGAAGTATCTCGGGGGCACCCCAGTACACATAGATGAAATCTTCGACATAGGCCGCGTCGAGGGGCCTATAAAGGTGCTGGGGGGCCCCGTGGCTAAGTTCGGCTACGGGATTGCGGGCGGCGCCGTGGCCGTGCCGTCGTATAAATTCCGCAGATACTACGACTTGGTGGTCACAGGCGACGTAGACCTAGTGGTCTACAGGCTACTCACGGAGGGCTTAGAAAGGGCCTCGCCGTCGGAGGCGCATAAAGACTTCAGGCTGGTGGACGAGTTCGCGTGGAGGGGCGCGAGGATAGTTACGCAACACCCCAACTACGGCAAGAACCTCATAGTGGAGCTGGAGACGTACCGCTCCTGCCCTAGGTATGTGTCGGGCGGGTGCTCCTTCTGCACCACGGTGGGGTACGGCCCCGTGGTTATGCGAGACGCAGAGGGCGTGGTCAAGGAGGTGGAGGCGTTGTACGCCGCGGGGGTGCGCCACTTTAGGCTCGGGAGACAAGCCGACTTCTACACCTACATGGCGCACGACATAGGCAGGGAGGACTTCCCGCGGCCCAACCCAGCCGCCGTAGAGAGGCTTCTTGTTGGGACTAGAAACGTTGCGCCTGGGCTGAAGACGTTGCACATAGACAACGTGAATCCCGGCACCGTGGCGAGGTGGAGAGAGGAGTCGATAGAGGTCACGAAGCTGTTGGTGAAATACGGCACCCCCGGCAACGTGGCCGCCATGGGCGTGGAGACCGCCGACCCCAGGGTCGTCAAGATAAACAACCTAAAGGTCGGCCCAGAGGAGGCGCTGGAGGCCGTTGAGCTCTTTACGAGATACGGCTCCGTCCGCGGCCACAACGGGATGCCCCATCTCCTCGCTGGGATAAACTTCGTAGCTGGGCTACCGGGCGAGACCGCGGAGACCTACCGCCTAAACATGGAGTTCCTGCGACAAGTCCTCGAAAGGGGGCTGCTCGTCAGGAGGGTAAACATCAGGCAGGTGTTGATATTCCCGGCGTCGCGCCTCTGGCCGAAGGCGAAGAAGCTGACCGCAAAGCTTCGGGAACACAAGGCCAGATTCCAGCAGTTTAAGAAGTGGGTGAGGGAGGTCTTCGACAGGGAGATGCTTAGGCGGATCGTGCCGGCTGGCACAGTGCTGAGGGAGGTGTTCACAGAGGCCCATTTCCACAACGGTACCTACGCGAGACAGGTGGGCTCCTACCCTTTGCTTGTCTACATCCCGACGCGTCTAGAGCTGGGGAGGTTCATCGACGTGGTTGTGGTGGAGCACGGCTCCCGGAGCGTGCTGAGCCTGCCCTACCCCCTAGACATAAACCGGGCGGAGAAGCGGCTCCTCCGCCACCTCCCCGGCCTCGGCAGAGAAAAAATGAGGGCAGTGCTACGTGGGAGGCCGTTTATGTCAATTGACGATGTGAAGAGAAAGGTCGG
>JAVVGH010000098.1:0-4203 GCA_032249215.1 Pyrobaculum sp. | reverse complement strand
TGTATGGCGCCTCTTGTGCATACCAGGGCGCATGCGCCGCAGCCTGTACATGTGGGGAGTATCTGGGGGGCGCCGGCGTGGGAGGGGGCTATGGCGGGACACGCGGTTTTTAGGCAGTCGCCGCATTTATCGCATAGAGCCGGGTTTACTGTGTACAGCCGCTTTTCGTAGCTGTAGCCAGCTACCCGGCTTCTGAAAAGGTTGCAGGGGTCTCCAGGCTCGTCTAGCACAACTGCGTATCCCCCCATCTCGATAAGCCGCTGGGTTGCGTAGTCTCTGGTCTTTACCAGAGCCACCACGGGGCCTGCCTTGTAGCCTCCCGTGAGTATCCCAAGCGCCAACGCGCCTGCCTTGAGCGGAGGTAGGTAGACGTCGACGATCTCTGCTACTTCGCTTACTGCGTGGCTTGTGGGCACGACCATGTAGTCCGGCGGCGGCGTTGTGTTGGGCTGTAGCCTTACGTCTGAGACGACGATTGGCACCGCGTCTAGCGTTTTTAACTCTCTGAAGAGACACGCCATCAGGGGGAGGAGTCTGTGGCCCACCTCCGGCTTCTCCCCCTCCCTTGCCCAGCGCCACGGCTTCATGTAGTGTTTGTTGAAGGTGGAGACCCGCCGCCTCGTGGCGGCGGGGGTTGGCCCCTCGTAGCCGACGGGGGTTGAGAAGATCTCCGAGTGGTCCACGGCCTTTTCAACGTCGTTGAAACATGGGAGGTTGGGTGGACATGGAGATATGAGGAGGGCGCCCCACACAGACTCTTTAGCCGCCTCTAAAGCCTCCCTGCTTGGCCTGGCCTTAACCAGCGCCTGTCTGAAGGTTATGGAGAGCCCCACCGCCACGGCGAGCTTCTCGTCGTCGCCATACGCCGGGTCATCGATGATGAACTCCACCATGTCTATAACCTGAGCTTTATTACCAGTTTTTTCAACGCCTCTTTCTCGGCGGGGAAGTGGTCCAGCGGCTTTGGTCCGTTGAGCCTCACCCAGAGACATTTCTCAGATAGGTATATGTCGCCGGTTTTTAGGTTGAGCACCAGCGGGTACATCCTGCAAGAAAGCGGCTTTTTCTCGTGTATGGTGCACTTGCCTTTGAAGAAGGGGCACCACCCCTCGATTACCCACTTGTACAGCTTCACGCCGTTGTGCTCGCCGTAGGGCACGAACCTAAGCTTTACTCCTATTCTCCCGGCTTCCTGCGTCAAGGTCCGTACCTCGTCCTCCAGCACCACAGGCATGTCTTCAAAGCCTTCAAACTTGCAACAGTCCGAGGGGCAACCTATTGGACAGGCAAACACGGCGAAATCCTGGGGATGGTTTAAAAACCATACTGTGTTTATAAAGATAGAGATATTTCTTGTCAATCCTCTATTTACGTACAGATAAGCTGGCTGAGGTATTAGTAAATTTACTTAACTTAAATAACCCCTCAATCTATGTCGTATTCCCTATGGTCGCTTTTTGAAATTTTAAAGATTGATCTATAAACATATAAAGAAATCTTTAAATAAATATGTGTATCGGACCCTCATGAAGAAAGAGAAGAAGGAGGAGAAGAAAGAAGAGAAAAAGAAATAACCGTGGTGCGCTAAGATTTTTAAATCCCCCTTTCTTTTTCCCTCCATGGTTAAGGTCATCGATGTTGGGAGAGTTGTGGTTAAGGTTTTGGGCAGAGAGGCTGGTAGGAAGGCTGTCGTGGTAGATGTCGTGGATGAGAGCTACGTCGTGGTTACGGGCCCGAAGTCTCTTACTGGAGTGAGGCGGAGGCGGGTGAACATAAACCACATAGAGCCGACGGACAAGAGGGTTGAGATAAAGAGGGGCGCCTCCGACGAGGAGGTGTTGAAAGCCGTCGAGGCCGCCGGCCTGGTCGAATACATGCGGGAGAGGGTGAAGCCGCAGTTCTTCGGCATAACCAAGGCCGAGGTTAGGTGAAGTGCGGAAGTAGAGAGGTTTTTGTAAAAACCCAGGAGGGGACCAACCCGGAGTGGGGCAGGCCGCCTTCTCAAAGACCTGCCGAGGAGCACATAAGGTACTCGCTTGTGTTGCTTGACAAGCCGCGGGGGCCCAGTAGCCACGAGGTGGCCGCCTGGGTGAAGAAGATCCTGGGCGTTGACCGGGCCGGCCACGCGGGGACTCTGGACCCGAAGGTCTCCGGCGTCTTGCCCATCGCCGTCGCGGAGGGCACCAAGGTCCTCATGGCTCTTTCTAGGTCCGACAAGGTGTATGTGGCCGTGGCGAAGTTCCACGGCGATGTAGATGTCGAGAGGCTGAGGGCTGTTTTGCAAGAGCTCCAAGGCGCAATATATCAGAAGCCCCCTCTCCGCTCCGCGGTGAAGAGACAACTTAGAACCAGGCGCGTGTATTCGCTAGAGCTACTCGAGGTTGATGGGAGGTATGCCGTGATAAAGATGCACGTGGAGGCTGGGACTTATGCGCGTAAGATTATCCACGACATAGGAGAGATCTTGGGCGTGGGGGCGAACATGAGGGAGCTGAGGCGCGTGGCTGTGTCTTGCTTCGCTGAGGACGAGACTGTGACTTTGCAAGACGTGGCTGACGCGTACTACGTCTGGAGGAAATACGGCGACGACACCTACCTACGAAGGGTGCTTCTGCCTATTGAGGAGGTAGCGCGTCACCTGCCCAAAATCTGGGTTAGAGACAGCGCAGTCGACGCCTTGTGCCACGGCGCGCCGCTGGCGGCCCCGGGGGTTGCCAAGTTCGAAATCCCGTTTTCACGGGGAGAGCTAGTTGCGCTTTTCACGCTTAAGGGGGAGCTCATAGGTGTAGGCAGGGCGCTTGTAGACGGCGAAGAAGTTAAGAAGATGGAGAAGGGCCTCGTCGCGCGGACCGACAGAGTTGTGATGCGCCGCGGTACGTATCCGCCCATGTGGAGGAAAGGGGGTAAGACATAAAAATAGCTAAGTATTAATTACCGTGGGACAACGTCCGCCTATACGCCGCATTGTAATCGACGCCGCGATACCAACGAAGGGTATTACGATAGTAGACGTGGCGAAGGAGCTGTATAAGGTAGAGGGCGTCAAGGCCGTCCGCGTAACTGTAGACGACGTAGACGTAGACGTGCTCGGCCTTGCCATAGTGGTGGAGGGGGTCGACATAGACTACGGCGAGTTGGAAGAAGCCCTTGAGAAGGTGGGCGGAGTTGTGCACTCAATAGACGAGGTGGTGGTCGGCGAATACATACCTGAGGCGGGGGCAACGACGTGAGGTACCTAGTCCTCGGCGCGGTAGACGGGATAATTACCGCAGGTACGCTCTCCGCCTCGCTGATACTCAGAGGAGGGGCTGTCGATATGCAACTCGCCCTTTCTCTCTCAGTCCTCGTGGCCTCTATAAACGCCCTCACAGTATTCGTGGCGGAGTTCTCGCACCAGATGAAAGAAGTCCGCGAACTCGCCTACAAGCTGTCGCTTAGAGAAGAGCGCGTCGGATGGACGCTTATCCACAGCCGCGCGCTCTACGCCACGTTGAGATCCGCGTTGTCTAACTTCACAGCGTCGTTTCTCGGCGCCGCCTCGGTCTTAATCCCGGCGTGCTACGCGCCGCATGCCGCATTGCTGGCAATCGCCGCGGCTGTTGTAGCCGCCAGCTATCTGCTAGCCGGAGGGTCCTGGGCCGAGTTTCTGGAATTCGCCGCGATGGCCTCCCTGGCTATAGCCCTCGGGCTCTTAATAGGGCTGGCCTTTCCAGTAATTACTTAAATACACCTGGACGAACACATGTGGCCACGCTCCCCGTAGAGTATCTAAGAACCACTCGGCTCTTCAGAGAGAAGGTAGGCGGCGTAGAGATAATCTCCTTCGAGGTGCCAACCCATAAGTATTTTTCGCGGAATGAGATACCCTACCTCGCCACAGCTCTTGACGTAGATTTTCGTAAGTTGGAGAACATGATATCTGACATGAAGTACGGCCGTGTGGTGGTTGAGAAGCTGTGGGCGTATAGGCTAGATGCAGACATGATACGAGAAAGCAAAAAAGTCCTGCTCCCCGACTTAGCCAACAACCCGGTAGACGGCGAGGTGGACGAGCTTGAAGACTTCAAGATCCTAAAGATACACATAGGAGAGCTGAGGGAATATGTGAGGATCCTCGTCAAGCCGCTACAAGGCTACAAAGAAGTAATAATCTACAGGAAGCCGCCGCACCCAGCGTTTGTAAGATACGTGGCGTATCTCTAG
>JAVVGH010000097.1:0-4252 GCA_032249215.1 Pyrobaculum sp. | reverse complement strand
TCGGCGTTGCCGGTGCGCTCCCCCACGCCGTTGATTGTTCCCTGCACATGCCGCGCCCCCGCCGCCACCGCCATCAAGGTGTTGGCCACGGCGCAGCCGATGTCGTTGTGCATGTGGGCCCCCAGCGGCATCGCCGGGAACCTCCGCCTCACCTCCGCCGTGATGCGGTACACCTCATGCGGCGGAGTCCCGCCGTTGGTGTCCGCCAGCACAACCACGCGGGCCCCCGCGCGCCAAGCCGCCTCTATGGAGGCGAGCGCCATCTCGGGGTCCTCCTGAAACCCCTGGTAGAAGTGCTCCGCGTCGTAGATCACCTCCATGCCGTGCCCCCTGAGGTACTCCACGCTCTCCGTAATCATGGCGAGGTTCTCCTCCCACGCGACGCCCAACACCTCCCTCACGTGAAGCGTCCAGCTCTTGCCGAAAATCACAGCGACAGGCACGTCGGCGTCCACCAGCGAGTTGAGGCTCTCATCCTTCTCCGGCCTTACTCCCCTCCGCCTGGTGCTCCCAAACGCCGCCAGCTTCGCCCTGCTGAGGCTGTACTCCTTCATGGCCTTGAAGAAGTCGAGGTCCTTGGGGTTGGAGTAGGGCCACCCACCCTCTATGTAGTCCACCCCAAGCTCGTCGAGCTTAAGCGCGATCCTTATCTTGTCCTGGAGGGTGAAGGAGACGTTTGCGCCCTGCGCCCCGTCTCTAAGGGTGGTGTCTAGAACCTCTACATAATCCCCGACATGGCTATTTAGGATTCGGGAGATATATAAACATTCCCGGCACGTCTAGAGAGGTAGTACCACGTGCCGAGGGCCTTGGCGATAAGCCTGCCCTTTGCGTCGCGGACCTCTCCCTCCACCACAGCTACGCGGCCTCCCCTCTTCACCACCCGGCCGCACACTTTGAAGGGCCCCTCCACGCCTGGCTCCAGGAAGTTCACTTTAAGCTCCACTGTGACTTGATCAACGCTGTCGTTAAGCGTCAAGGCGGCGAAGCCCATAGTCTCATCCAGCACAGCCATGATGACGCCGCCGTGGAGGACCCCGCCCACCCTCTGGGCGTTAGGCGACATGTCAAACTCTGCACATGCGCCCCCCTCCGAAAGCTCCACCAGCCTGTAGCCCAAGAAGGCGGTGAGAGGCTCAGCCGCGTGGAGAAACTCATTTATCTTGTCGAGGCCTGCCGAAAGAAGGGCGGAGAGACCCATGGCGTTTCCTACCGACTAGTTATAAAATTGTTACTAACCGCGGTTGTTGAGTTGCAGGGCTGTCTCGTTATCTTGCGTTGCGGCGCTACGGCATCTCGGCGGGATTAACACATCGATGAAGTTTCTATACCACTTTTCGAAGAGCTCCCGCGTAGCCACATGTATCTCAAACACACCCTTGACCCCCAGCTCTGCCGTTATCCTGTCCACGGCCTCGGCGGCGCTGAGCAGATCCTTCCCCAACACGTCTGAGATTATCAACACGTCCACGTCGCTGTCAGGCCTAGCCGCCCCCCGCGCAAAAGAGCCGAAGAGATACACCTCAGCGGACGGGTCCCACCCCCTTGCGATCTGTAGCATCTTGCAGAGGTAGAAGTCCAAGTTCCTTATCACTTCCTCCTTGGCGGCTTGCCGCCGCCTCAGCAGTTCTATAAACTCTCTAGACATTGCAAAACGTCCAGCGCCTCCTCTAATGCGTCACGTGCAACCTCGTAGTCTTCACGCCTAGCTTTAAAGGGGAGGTAGCGAGAGGTTATATACGCGTGTTCCAACAGCGCCAATACAGCAGAACGGCGTCGGAGGAAGTCGTCTAAGTTGCAGACGGCGCCGTAGAGCTCTAGCACTTTGTCTAGGAGATCCCGGAGGAAGTGCGTCTTGGGGAAGTCGCCTAATTTTCTGTAGATCAAATACTTGGTGTAAAGCTGTAGCGCCTGCTCGGCGTGAAAGAGGGCAAGCTCATAAAAGCCTCTCTCGGCGGCGGCCTTCGACATTTCGAGGAACTGAAGCGCCCTCTCCTTTAGAAACTCCACATCCCCCACGCCGCGGGAGTTTAAAGGTTATACCTCCACGTATCTCTTGATGAACTTGACATACCACTCCTTGTACTGCGTCGGCGTCGCCATGTGGAGCTCAAAGGGGTTGGGGCGGCCCAAGGCGTCGTCTATCTCCTTCCTAAGCCGGAGCCTGGCCTCCTCCTCGGCGGCTAGCTCAGTCACGATCAACACGTCCACGTCGCTGTCCGGCCTCGCCGTGCCCTCTGCATAACTCCCGAAGAGGAACACCTTTGCGCTGGGGTCATGCCGCAGGACCACCTCCTTAATCAGGCGGAGGTAGCGGGGGAGGTCCTCCAGGTACCGCCTCCTCTGCGCGTGGAGCCTCTCCAGCAGGTCTAGGAAAGACATGTCATCTCCCCCATGAGCCGCTCAACCTCTGCGACGACTCTCCGCGCGGTCTCCCCGGCGTATCTCACGGGGAGGTACCTAGACCCTATGTAGGCCTCCTCCAGCAGATCCACGACAAGGGGGTCGTAGCTCTGCCCCGACGCGCCGAGTAGCTCCTTCAGCCTATGCGTCTTGGGGTAGTCGCCGTATTTGAGATACAGCTTATACTTCACACACAGTTGCAGAGCTTGTTCCGCGTGGAACATGGCAAGGTTGTATTCGCCCTCCTCCAAATCTCTTTTCGCAACCCTCAAAAAGGACCGCGAATTTTCAACAAGAAAGCTCATGGCCGAGAAGCTCCTCGACGTCTTCTACGTACTTCCTCGCCTTCTCTAGCTCCAGCCTCACCTCCTCGCGGTCTACTACGCCTTCGTAAAAGGCCTCGTGGAGCGCCTTGTATCTCGCCATATAGCGATCCCTAAGCCCAAGCCGCCTGACAGCCTCAACTTCCTCCTCGAGCTCCCTCAAGGCCTTCCTCCTCTCGAAGTGGCTAAGCGGCTTCCTCCCCTTCAGCGCGTAGATAAGCGCGTCTGTGGCCTGCACAACGGCGCCCCAAGCATTCTCCGCCGCGTCTCGAACCTCAACCTCAGACTTGGCTTTTCTAAACTCTGCCTCCGCCGCCTTTAAAAACTCCCACGCCTCCTGCAACTTCGCCTTGACGTACTCCGCCACGGCTAACCTCAGTCCTGGCTATATTAATTTTATGAAGAACTCTATAGAGACACACTTTCAACTGTCTTCCACGGTTACCAAGAAAATTCACGCTGACAGCCGCTAAAACCAAGCAGAATGCTTATTAACCATAACCCCTCTGTCTGCAAGCTTCAGCGATTAATTGAGCCAACACAAGCCCTATTTTCAGCGTATAGAACGCCAGGAGGTACTGCCTTTGCTCATCTGAAATCTCTTAACACGTTCCACACACCTTTTCCTTAACCTCTTCAAACGACATGCCTGCATACTTCGGCGGAACAACCACTGCGCCGTCTCGGGCAACCACTACCGCCGAAATTGCACAAATAGTCTCAAAGACGGCTATTGCAAAACTCTACATTTTGCGCCTTTAGAGGGCTGGTGTATAACGCATTCACAAACCGTCTTTGCGAGGCTAAAATAGAGCCTTACCTCGCCGGACAATACAACAATGCGTATGTGTATAGAACTCGCTGTAGGCTATGCGATGAATAAACGTAGAGTCGACGTCCTAATCATAGCGACGGACCCGCAGAATTTTCCGCGTACCAAAGACGTTTAGCATCGACAAGGATTTTTCTTCTCCCGCACAATTTCAAGCCTGCGACCTGCGGCATACCGTCTGCCGGCGCGTCAGCACCTCTTGAGAGGGGCGCGATTCCCCCGCACAACCCAGACTTGAGGGAAGCGACAACCGAGACGGTTGCAGAAGAGATACCTAAAGATGCAGGTCAATACACGGCAGAAACACTGCGTAGAAAGCGGCGGCCCCGCTGGGAAAGAGTTTGCCGATTAGATCAAAGGAGAAGCCGCAGACGGGCCCCTCATGCGCAACGCGGCTGATACGGACATGCCGCACATCTCTAACTCGGCGGGTTGCAAAAAGCGGAAAAAGGGAAATCCAAGAGTCCGCAAAAGCCGCGGCGACGCTCACCACGAAAAAATGGTACCGGCACGGCCAACAAGAACACTCCTTCCGTGTCGAGAAGTCATTGGCTGTAGATTTCTGTAACGCCGTCTCTCACCATTACCACGGAACACGCTAAAATAGCGATATTATGCTAGTAGGGAAAAATAGTGGGGAAATAGGAAAAAGTTACGCAGTTTCTGGTACCTCCGCTATGAATCTTTTGTACAG
>JAVVGH010000096.1:0-4264 GCA_032249215.1 Pyrobaculum sp. | reverse complement strand
TAGGCGAGAAACATATTTCTCTCTATCTCAACCTTTTTTGTGGGCACTTGTCGAGTCTGCGGCAGGTCCGACCTCTTGATATCCGACGCAGTCGGGGTCTGCATAGACTGCCTCAGGAGGAGGCCGAGGAAGGCCCTTGAGGTAGCCGCGAGGGCGCACAGAATAAGCAGGGCCAGGTTCAAACTCCCGCCGGCGCCGCCCAGCGGCGGCGTACCCTGCGGTATCTGCGGACGCGGATGCGCCGTTCCTGAGGGCGGCGTGGGGTACTGCGGCGTCGTGAGAAACATCGGCGGGAGACTGGGGAGGCCCGGCGGAGATGTTAATGTCGGCGTATTGACGTATTACTTCGACCCCATCCCGACGAACTGTGTGGCGGACTGGGTCTGCCCTGCCGCCACGGGGAGGGGCTACCCGAAATACGCCAGGTCCCCCCTGGGCGAGGAGGGGTACTACAACCTGGCGGTTTTCTACGGCGCGTGTAGCCTCGACTGCCTCTACTGCCAGAACTGGCAGTACCGGGAGTACCCATCCAGCCCCCGGCTGGTCTCGGTGGCGGAGCTGGAGAGGGCCATGGGGCGCCGGGTTACCTGCGTCTGTTTCTTCGGCGGGGACCCTGCCCCCCAGACGGTCCACGCGTTGCTTGTGGCAAAGAAAGCCGCTGAGAAGGGCGTAAGGGTGTGTTGGGAGACGAGCGGCCAGCTGGCGCCTCATCTGCTGGACAAGGTGGTGGAGGCTTCGTTGAAAACCGGCGGAATCGTGAAGTTCGACCTCAAGGCGTTTACGCCCAGCGTCTATAAGGCGTTGACAGATGGGGAGGTGGACGTGGCGCTTAGGAACTTCAAGGCGGCGGCGAGGCGGTTTAGGGAGAGGCCGGAGGTGCCGCTGGTGGTCGCCTCTATACTGCTTGTGCCGGGCTACGTCGACGAGGTGGAGGTAGACCTCTTAACCAAGTTCGTAGCACAAATAAACCCGGAGATACCGACGCGTTTCTTAGCCTTCCACCCGGACTACATGCTCCGCGACTTGCCGCCGACGTCTAGGAGGCACGCGGAGGCGGCGGTTAAAATCGCTAGGGAGAACGGCCTCGCGGAGGTGTCTCTGGGGAACGAGTGGCTCCTGGGCGACTACTACTGACGGCAATAGGGCTTGACGTGTTTAAAGACGTCTTCCAGCCGGGGCCTCCCCTTAAACACCACCACGTTGGGGAGCAACTGCCTCCAGGTGGCCATGGCTAGCTCCTCGTTGACGAGGACCAGGAGGGGCTTCCCCACCTTGGCGATCTTCTCGTATTTCCGCCTGAGGTAGTCGGGGGTCCAGAACCCCACGATTTCGATGTATAGATCGCCTATTTTGAAGTCGGGGATGTAGACTCTGCCCCCGACGACGAGGACCTCGGGCTCTCGTTGCACGGGGCATACTCTGGAGACCTGCCGGTAGAACTCCAGCTCCACGGAGCTGTCAAACTCCTCGGCCTCCACGGGGTTCTTCGGCATGTCTGGAGCGGTGGCGTTGCTTTCTCTGAAGGTGTAGATTTTCTCGTTTAGCTTCACCGCCGCCTCTATGCTCCACCGCCCGGCCGCTGTTATGTAGGGCACGAGCTTGGCGAGGCGGACGCCGTAGCGCTCTGTCTGTCTAAGCGCCGAGGCGGGACCGTCGAAGTGGAACTCCAAGTCGCCGCTTCTCTCCTCTGCTATATACATCAGCCTCAGACCCTTGACCGCCCTCACGAGGCTCTTCACGACAACGGGGGCGTTGGGCAACCTGGCCTTGACGTAGAGCGACTTGAAGAGGAGGGTCTGGATTAGGGCCAAGTTGTAGCGCCGCACCAGCTCAGCGGGGTCGACCCCCGGCGGCTTCAACACGGCTCTGTTCTCCTCGTACGCCTTCATGAACAGCCTCTTCACCTCTTCGGCGCCCATGCGCAGCTTGGCCGCGGCGGCTTCGAAGATCTTCTCCCGCTCCTCCGGCGTAAGTGGGAAGCCCGCGGCGGAGGACGCCTTGAACACCTCCAGCCTCACCCGCGCCACCAGGCGGCTGTCCACCTCCTCCACCTCCATCAGTTGCTCCACAAGCCTTGCGAGGCCGCCCAGTAGCTTCCTGTCCCCTCTGAGCGCCTCCACGGCTTTTCTGAAGTCGCCTAGGGTTTTCGCTCCCCGGGCCGCCTCAAGCACCTCCGCCGCCGCGGACACGTCTGAAAGATAGGCCGGCTTGATCTCCTTGCCCCGCCTTGTGACTCGTAGGTAGTCTAGGGGTATCACGCCACGCCCTTCTTCCGTCTCTTGGCTGTGTTGACCTCCCTGGTGCTGGCGGTGATCACCTCATATATCTTCGCCTTGTGGGGCTTGAGCCTGAGGGCTCTGCCCATCCTCTGTATGAACTGCCTCGCGCTTGATGTACCGCCTAGTATCACCACCACGTCGACGTCGGGCACGTCGACGCCTTCGTCGAGCACCTTCCCCGTGACAAGCGCCTTGAGCTCGCCTCTTCTGAAGGCGGCCATTATCTGCTCCCTCTCGTGTCCTGAGATGTCGTGCGTGACCAGGGGAATCAGGTACCGTTCAGACACGGCGCGCGCCAGCGATGTGTATTCGGTAAATATGAGGATTTTGGATCCCCGGTGCCTCGCCAGTATGTCCCCCACCGCCTCCACCTTGGCGCGTGTCTCAAATATGAGGCGCCTCATGCCGTGCCACGCCTCCAAAGCCTCCCTAGCCCGGGGGTCGCGGCCCGACATCACCACCAGCTTCTGGAAGTCGCTGGGGGATCTGAACCTAAGCCCCCTGCCCCGGATGTAGCTGAGGTACTTCTTCTCCAGCTCCTTGTAGAGGGCCCTCTCCTCCTCGGTGAGTTGCACCTTCACCACCTCCACCTCGTAATCAGCGGTCCAGACGCCCCTTATCTCAGACGCCGAAATCCTGTAGACCACGGGCCCCACCAGCCAGTCCAGGTCGACGTGTAGACCGTCGGAGCGCTCCGGCGTTGCGGTGAGGCCTAGGCGATGCGGCGCGGGGCTCAGCTCGGCGATTTGGCGGTAGGAGGGGGAGGGGAGGTGGTGCACCTCGTCGAAGACGAGGAGCTTGAACCTGTTGCCCAGTTGCTCTATTGCCGCATATGCCGAGTCGTAGGTAATCACCGTGATGCAGCTCTCCCTCTTCTCCTCGCCGTACCACACCCCCACGCGGCCGGGGAAGTGCTGAGCCAGCTTCGCCCTCCACTGCTCCACCAGCTCCACGGTGGGAACCACCACAAGCGCGGGCTCGCCCAGCTTGGCAATCGCCGCGATGGCCACGTGGGTTTTCCCGGCGCCTGTGGGCATAACCACGACGCCTTTCTTGGTCTTCATCCACGCCGCGAGGGCTTGCTCCTGGTAGCTCCTCAGCTTAACCTCAGATGCCGCCTTCACTTCCTTGCACTGCGGAGACCAGACGCGGTCCTCCACGGAGACCGCCGTGGCCTGCGCCACCGAGAGTATGCGCGGGTAGTAGATGGCGAGCGCCCGGTATTTGCCGACGCGGGAGTCGAACTTCACGAAGGATAGGCGTTTCACCTCGCTGGGGATGTCCCCCTCAAGTAGGACGGTTCCCCGGTCCCAAGACAGTATTAATCCCACAGAACCTCCACGCCGGCGCCGAGCTTTTTGGCCCTCTCCAGCACGTAATGCGCCATGGACACGTCGAAGAGGGGGTTCCCCACGGACTTGTAAACCTTCACCTCGCCGAAGCGGCACTCAGCTCCTCTCAGGTAATCGCCTATGTACACCCACCGGTCGCCGACGTCGTCGCTCTCCTCAGCGGCGTGGGGGTTGTCGACCAGCATGCATGCGGCCCTTCTCTTCACCTCGTCGTCTAGCTCCCTGACGGGACGCGGCGCGCCGACCGAGATCACCACGGCGCCGCTCCTCACCCCCCTCACGACGGGGCTCCTCGACGTGGTGGCGGAGATCACCAAGTCGCTCCCCAGAGCCTCAGCCAAAGAGACTGCAACAGCGCCGTGTCTCCGCGCCACCTCTCTGGCTCTCTCCTCCGCTACGTCGAATACTTTGAACCGGGCGTTGGGGTAAAGCGACCTGAACACCCTCAGGTGGTACTCCCCCTGTAGGCCGGCCCCTATTATCCCCACCTCCTTCGGCTCGGCGCCCATGGCCTTTGCGGCCACCGCGCTGGCCGCCGCGGTTCTCCAGCCGGTGAGCTGAGTCCCGTTTATAAGCGCAAGGGGCGTCCCCCGCTCCGGGTCGAATACCAGAACCACGGCCTTGACCCGCGGC
>JAVVGH010000095.1:0-4283 GCA_032249215.1 Pyrobaculum sp. | reverse complement strand
GCAAGACGTATAGAGAGCTCGACGAGGGGAAGAAGAAGGCCCTCTTCTACGCAACTCTCGCGCTGGAGGAGGCCTTCGGCGTTTATAGGTCTGTCTTAAGAAAATACGCGGAGGGGCTTAGGGAGGCAGTGCAGAGGGTGGAGGTGGGCGAGGGACCGTTTAAGAAGGTTGCGTACGCGGCGGATCTCGGCAAACATGCACGGCTGGTCATGGAAGAGGAGGAGGCCTTCGAAAACGCCTTGAGAGCCCTCAGGGAGAGGCTGAACGAATACGCAGTCAGATACGGCCTGGGAGACCTCCTAAACGTCGAGGAGGGCAAGGCGAGAGAGCTGGCAGAGGCGAAACAGCCGGAGCTCTCCAAGTTTAACGACGTCAGCTTTGGCGTGAAGGCTTTGGCGGCTTTAATGGCGTATAGGGAGTATGCATTGGGCAGGAGGGGCGCATATGGCATTGCGGCTTGGCATTGGCTTGAGGTGGGCGGATCGGCCTGGCTCCTCTACTACGCGCCGATTACGGCGTACGACAATGCTAAGAGGGCTAAGGCGGAGAAGACCGCGGCGGTGGAGGAGTTGGTGGCGGAGGCCTTCCGCCGCTTGTTCCTAAAACCCGGCGCCGACCACTACAGCGACTTCATCAAGCTTCTGGGAAGCAGCAAGCTGGCGCTGATGCTGGAGGATAAGACCGAGTCGTCTTACGTGTTTAAGCTCTACAAGCTTGAGGAGGGTGGCGGGCTCGAGGAGCTGAGCGTAAAGCTGAGGATTTCAAAGGTGGGAGAGGGGGAGGTGGCGGGCATAACCTACATCTTGATCTTCGATGCGGAGAGGTGGCGGGGGTTCTTTGAGCAGGTGCTTGAGGCGGCGGTGAAGGCGGCGGTTGAAGTCAGGGAGCGTCTGCCTGTGGATGACCGCTTCTTCTACATGGTGGGATGGGTTGCTTCAGACGTGGCGATAAGTGGAGGGCTGTTGCAGATGTCTACCTCCCACCTGTGGCAGTTGGCTGAGACCCGCGCCCTCTTCGGCTGGTCTGTTGTGGGGCTCCGCATGTCCTTAACTCTTGAGGGGCCAAAGCTGATGGTTGATGTTGACGCTTCTCTCGAGAGGCTCGACGAGGCAATCAGAGAAAGCGCGGTGGGCGGGTGGCTTAAGATGCTTGGCATTAAGGCGGAGAGCTGGGACGGCCTCAAGCAGTGGATCGCTGACCATTGGGACGTCGTGGTGGAGGCCGCGGTGAGGCGGCTGGGCGGAAATGTGCGGAGCGAGCTGGAGGCGCTGAGGGAAATGCTAAACGACGACAAAATTGCCAGAGAGGTTGTAGCGCCTGCCCTTCTACTTATTCAGGCGGAGAGACTGGGCGTGGACGAGTCAACGCTGAAGTACTTCGGCGCGGTTGTCTCCGGCGCAATAGGTGGCGATGGATACGTGTCTGCGGCCGAGGGAAAAGTGGGCTTGACCAGCGGCGAGCGTGCCGTCGCCTTGCTCTGGGGGGCCGCCTTCGCGGCGCACGGCATCAAGACAGAGGTGAGGAAAGTAGGGAGTGTGTTTCACGTGGTCGCGTCTGGCGTCGGCGCGGCCAGGCTGGCCGGGCTATACTTCCTCTACGGCGCTCCTCTGCTTGAGGGGGATGAAAGAATTATCAACCGCAAGCTGGTTGAAGCTGTGGAGCTGGGGGCCGAGGGGCTAGACATCCGCTGGGAGGGGTTGAGGAGGACTAAGGGCGGCCGCGTCGCCGCCGATTTGATAATATCGGTGGGCGGCGTCGCCGTGAAGTACAACATATATCTGCGCGGACACGACGTCTCGCTTGAATTCCGGTCGACGGATCGGAGCCGCGTGGAGCTTGCGGCCCGCCTCTTGAGACTTGCGGGCGTAAACGCCGAGGTGAAGAAAGAGGGCGGTAGAGACCAGTGGTACGTTATAGCCACCACGGACAAGCTTGCGGCTGGGCGCGAGGAGCTCAGAAGAGCCCTCGCCGAGATCGTCGAGACGGCGCGCAAGTCGGTGGGCGAGGAGAAGGCAGAGCGCTGGCTGAAGAAGCTGGAGAGCGGCGTCACGTTGATGGAGGGCTGGCCGAAGTACCGCGTGGGACTGAGCAAGGGCGCGCTGGTGGTCAAATTCGGCACCACTAACCCTGACAACATAAAGCAAGAAGCACAGAGGTTTAGGAAGATGGGTCTTGAGGAGGGTAAGCACTTTACTGTCAAGATACCGGAGGGCGGCAGGGAGGGCTACGTCTCGATCCGTAGGGAGGGCTTGGCGTACGCCGCCTGGCTCTCCGTACACGGTAAGGGAGATCAGCAGAAGCTGGCGGCGGACTTCGTCAAGATCATACTCCAGAGGGCGGAGGAGGCGGGCGAGGAGGTGCGCAAGAAAGTCGAGGAGATCATAGAGGAGGGCAAGGCGTGGGGCTCTCTAGAGCTGAAGGGCTTTGAGAAGGAGGTCGAGGTGAACGGCGAAAAATACAAGGTGAAGGTCATAGACGGAGGAGCCGAGATTGAGGAGAGCCAAAGCGGCAAACTCCTCCTAAGGATTAAGATAACGGCGGAGGTAGACGGCGTAAGAAGCGAGTACATGATTACCTATGGTAGGCGTAGTAGAGACAACATGGCCGAGGGCTACGCCTACGCCAGCACCAACGGGGAAGCAGACGCCGAGAGATTCGCGGCGCTGATTAAGGCCCTCACGGGCGAGGAGCCCAAGATACACCACATGAAGGACGGCAGGATAAAGATAACATGCTACAGAAAGCACCTAGACGGCTTCGCCCACTACGCCGAACTCGCAGACACCATAAAGAAGTGGCTAGAGGAGACAGACAAATAAGCATAATTCTACAAAAAACTTAACTTCAGCTCATTTCTATTCCACATGGCAAAGATCCTAGCCGCACTCCTCCTGTTGCTCGCGGTGGGGTACGTCGGTATAAATTTTATAGGTCTTCCCCCTCTCCTGGTGGCTGAAAACGTGGTGCTGGCCGTGGCTTACGGGGCGTTTGCCTGGGCGGTGATGCGGAGGCCGAGCCGCGGCGTCTACGCCGCGCTTCTCCTAGTTGCGGCCTTCAACGCCGGCAGGGTGTCCCGCACGTTGTGGTCGCCCGTAGGGGGATTCGGCGGCCTCGCCGTCGAACATGTTCCGCTGTTTATCTACCTACTGGTGGTGGCTGTCTTGGCGTTGCTCGCCCTCGTCAAGAGGGGTTGAGTTGACCTAGGTGCACCAGGATCAACACGCTTCCTTTTAATAACTGCGCTAACTACTTGCCATGAAGCTACCAATTCTAATAATAAACTTCAAGGCCTACGGCGAAGCCGCGGGGCGCAGGGCCGTGGAGGTGGCGAAAGCCGCCGAAAGAGTTGCAAAAGAGCTCGGCGTAAACATAGCGGTGGCGCCTAACCACCTCGAGCTGGCGCTGGTGGCGCAGTCGGTGGAGATCCCGGTCTACGCCCAGGGGGCCGACGTGGAGGCACCCGGCGCATATACCTCCCACGTGGCCGTGGACAACATCAAAGCCGCCGGCGCCTCCGGCGTAATCCTGAACCACAGCGAGGCCCCCCTCAGGCTCAACGACCTAGCCAAGCTCGTGGCCCGGGCGAAGGCGGCTGGCCTAGACGTGGTGACTTGCGCCCCGGACCCCAAGACGAGCCTAGCCGCCGCAGCGCTGGGCCCACACGCCGTGGCGGTGGAGCCGCCGGAGCTGATAGGCACCGGCAGGGCCGTGTCGAAGTACAAGCCGGAGACGGTTGTGGAGACGGTGCGCCTCGTCTCTACGCACTTCCCAGATGTGGCCGTGGTCACGGGAGCCGGCATAGAGTCGGGGGAAGACGTGGAGGCGGCGCTTAGGCTGGGCACTAAGGGAGTTCTGCTGGCAAGCGCGGCGGTGAAAGCCAAGGACCACTACCAGAAGATAATGGAACTCGCGAAACCGCTCGCAACCGCGTAAGCCGCCCGAAAACACGCTTCGTAAATCAGCTTACTGGCAATTATATTCGGCGCATCCAGAAGCCGAGTAAGAACAACTCCGCCGAGGTTCATATGCTTAATCCGATAGAAACCCCGCCGCTGGTGGTCCCTAGCCCCTACAAGCGTTTGAGGGACTCGCATCTTTCACAATTATCGCGATCCGCTTCAGATATCCTGTGGTTGCCAGATACGCCTCACCAATTATCAACTCAACGGGGCCTGGCGTCCTTCTCATACTCACAGCTCCCCGAGATCCCCCCAGCGTAGAAGATAGGATCGCGGCGGGGCCGCCTCAAGTGTCCGCCGCTCATCTGCCCCCGCTCCGGGGGA
>JAVVGH010000094.1:0-4287 GCA_032249215.1 Pyrobaculum sp. | reverse complement strand
CCGCAAAAAAACTATGGGGCGGACTAGAGGGGAAGACCGTAGCCGTCCACGGCGCCGGCAACACGGGGGCTTGGGCCGCCTACTGGCTTGAGAAAATGGGGGCGAAGATTGTTGCTGTCTCCTCCACGAAGGGCGCTGTGATTAACGAAAAGGGGATTCCGGCGGAGGCAGTTCTGCGCTACTACCGGCGGGAGATCTCCTTCGACGCCATCCCCGGCAGTTTCCTGAAAGACCCAGACGCGCCGCTTTATGTAGAGGCCGACATCCTCGTCCCCGCCGCCATTGAAAACGTGATTAGGGGTGATAATGTGGGTCGTGTGAGGGCTAGGCTTGTGGTGGAGGGGGCTAACGGCCCTACTACGCCTGAGGCTGAGAAAATGCTTTATGAGAGGGGTGTTTTGGTGGTGCCTGACGTGTTGGCTAATGCGGGGGGTGTGGTTATGTCTTATCTGGAGTGGGTGGAGAACCTCCAGTGGTACATATGGGATGAGGAGGAGACGAGGAGGAGGCTGGAGGCAATAATGATAAACAACGTGGCCAAGGTATACGACAGATGGCAAAAAGAAAAAGAATGGACCATGCGCGACGCCGCAATAGCCACCGCACTAGAAAGAATATACAAAGCCATGAAACTAAGAGGATGGATCTAGCCAACTGTGGCGGTATTTGTTTTCATGGAAACGGGGTTGTGGGTACAAGCGGCGTATTATAATGGCTCTGGCAAAGCTCATAACACCCCCTGAGTGCGTGAGATGTGCCGATGCTGATAGAGGGCCGCGCTTAAGTTCATAAGACGTGTCCACGCAGAGGAAATAGGCGGCGGGCTTTACGACAGGAGACATGTGGTAAAGAGCTTGGCGCTAGGCGTCTCGTCGACATATACGGCATGGCTTTTTCTCATAGCGGCCAGGGGCGAAGAAGGCGTGGAGAACTACATAGAGTTGCTGAAGATAGAAATGCAGATGCTGACGTCAGCATCTGCATTTGAGAGATGTCAGTGCGGAAGATGTTACGTCTCTGGGCAAAGATCTTGCGGAGGTGCTGGGAGTACCCCACGTCTACAGCTAGCATCGGTCTGCCGCTGGTTCCGACCTAGAGGTCCTTTTGCCGGCCATGGCGTAGGGAACCGAGTTCCGGCTGTTGCGAAGCATCAAGTAAGTTGTACGTTCTTAGCTTAATCTATCGGGAAATGAACTGTATAATGCTTCGATATGTTGAATAATATTCTAGGATAGCCGTAGCTTAGTTGTGTTTTATACTATTGATTTTTAAGTGAAGTGGCTACTGGCCGTTTATGCCAAGTCCCCACCCTGCCGTGCTTGAGTTCGAAAAGATGGTGGCAGATAGGGAAAAGTACAGAAAAGAGCTTGAGGAGTGGGTCAAGTACTCTTGGCGATGGGCCGTTAGCGATAAGTACAGATCCATCTTTAGAGTTCAGGCCTCGGTGTTGAGGGGAATAAGGGAGTTCCTCGACTCGCGCGGCTTCGTCGAGGTGCTCTCGCCGGTGATCGGGCCCGTGACGGACCCCGGCATAAGAGGGGCTAAACAAGCCACTATAGACTTCTACGGCGCCGAGTACAAGGTCATGTCGTCGGCGATACTCTACAAGCAGTACATGGCCGCCTCCCTCGGCAAGATATACTTCGTAAGTCCCAACGTGCGGCTGGAGCCTCTTGACAGCATATACACCGGGAGGCACCTCGTGGAGTTCTACCAAGTCGACATAGAGATGTATAAGTCGTCGTATATAGACGCCATGGACTTGGCGGAGGACTTGGTAAGCTATGTGGTGAAGTACATTCAGGACCTCCACGGCAAGGAGCTTGAGGAGAAGCTAGGGAGGACGTTGCCCGAGTTCAAGAGACCGTTTAAACGGTACACGCACCGCGAAGCCGTCGAGTTTGTGAACAAGCTTGGCTGCAGAAACCCGCCCAAGGAGGAGCTCCTGTGGGAATGCGAAAAACTGATGTCAGCTCACCACGGCTCACCATTCTTCGTATATGACTACCCGCGCGGCTCGAGGGGCTTCTACGACCGGGAGGACCCCGAAAGGCCCGGGATCCTCCGCGACTTCGACATGCTCTACCCCGAGGGCTTTGGGGAGGCCGTAAGCGGCGCGGAGAGAGAGTACGAGCCCGAAAGGCTCGTGGCCCGCATTAGAGAAGGCGGCGAAGACCCCGCTAAATATGCCTGGTTCCTCCAGATGGCCAAGGAGCTCTATCCGCTACAGACAGCCGGCTTCGGCATAGGCGTTGAGAGACTCACGAGGTATCTGTGCGGCCTAAGAGCCCTCTGGGAGGCACGCCCCTACCCAAAAGTCGCCGGTATCGTCGGCGGACCCTGAATTCTACAATTTTTTAGTAGTTTTAACATCTGTGAGCCGAGTGTATGCTGTAGGCTAACCACGGGATCCTTAACTCCTCCAGCGATGGCTGGCCTTTAGGCTATTGTACACTTGTATTGGCTCCTTGTTTACTTTCGGTATGGTTGTTATACGTGATGGTTATGTTGAGGCTGGGGAGATGGGCACAGTACTCTATGTATGTTTGATAAATTTTTAGTTATGTATTAAGTAATGTAAGATTTACAATGGTGTAGCTTATGTAGAACTTGGCCGTGGCCCCTCCTGTATTTTTTATTGATAATCTCGGTATTTTCTGTATTTTTTACATCACACTTCGTATTCCTATGTACATATTACCTATATAGCTTGCGGCTTCCGCTAAATATTTAGATGGGTAAAGTTTATATAGCGGGGGATTTCTGTGTTTATGCCGGTAGAAGGAATAGACGTGTGGAGGGTGTTGAAAGGCGCGGGTGTGAAATACGTGAATTTTGTAATAGTGGACATATTCGGGAGGCCGAGAGTTGACGTGATGTCGATAGACGCGGCCAAGGACGCGTTTATAGACGGTATAGCATACGACGGGTCGTCGATCCCAGCCTACACCACTGTAAACAGAAGCGATTTAGTGGCCGAGGTTGACCCCTCTTCGGTGTATGTGGAGACGTGGAACGGCGGGAAGACAGCCTTTGTCTTCACTAACACCCTTGAGGGGAGTGGCTACTCGATGCTAGACCCGAGAAACGTGTTGAGGAAGACCTTGGAGGACCTCCGGGCGAGGGGATACGACGTTAAGACGGGCGTCGAGGTGGAGTACTTCATCGTGAGGGGTAACCCGCCTGAGCTTGTGGACACCGTTGGCTACTTCGACGTGCCGCCGCAGTCTACGAGAAAGGTGGTGGAGGAGATAATGGACAACTTCGTGGCGTCTGGAATAGGGGAGACAAAGGCCCACCATGAGGTGGCGCCTTCGCAGTTTGAGGTCAACATACCATACGGCGACCCCGTGAAGGTGGCGGATACGATGCTGGTCTTTAAGATAATGGCCCGCTCCATCGCGGCGAAGCACGGATATGGGGTCACCTTCATGCCGAAGCCGTTTTGGGGCATAAACGGGAGCGGGGCCCACACCCACATATCCGTGTGGAAAGACGGGCGGAACCTCTTCGCCTCGTATAAGGAGCCGACCGAGGAGCTGAAATACGCGGTGGCCGGCCTTCTGGAGAACGCGATCTCCATCTCCGCGGTTGTGGCGCCCACGGTGAACTCGTACAAGCGTCTCGTGCCGCACCACGAAGCGCCGACGCGCGTCGTGTGGGGCCTGGGAAACCGCTCGGTCATGGTCCGCGTGCCGTATTACGGCGGCAAGATAAACAGGATTGAATATAGGCATCCAGACCCGTCCATGAACCCGTACCTGGCGTTTGCCGTAATCGCCACGTCGGTGGTTGACGGCATATCGGCGAGAAAAACGCCGCCCCAGCCCGTGGCCGACGTGGCGTATGAGCTGGAGGGCGTGAAAGAAACGCCTAAGCACCTAGGCGAAGCCCTAAAATACTTCGCAGAAAGCAACATGGCCAACAGACTCCCCTCCCAACTGGTGAAGGCCTACGTGAAGCTGAAGGAGGCCGAGTGGGAGAGCTACAGCGCTAAATACAGCTGGGAAAAGACCTGGAACACAGTAACCGATTGGGAATACCAGCAGTACCTCTATACGGTCTGAAACTAGCTTTTTGGTACCGAATTTCTTCAGAGGAGTAAAAGCTCGTGAAGCGCGTCTATGAGGCGCTCGGCACATGCGACGCATTTTTCTCCGTCTTCTCCAGAGAAATACTGCGAGTCTAAGAACTCTCCGCACGTGGCCACGTCGGTGGGCGGATGTTCCACAGCTGTTTTCAACATTGCGGAGAGGGTTTTGACGTAGGCGCCGGGGGCGTAGGGGT
>JAVVGH010000093.1:0-4357 GCA_032249215.1 Pyrobaculum sp. | reverse complement strand
AGAGTCCCGCCTTTTCTATAGAGCGGCCTCTACGGGAAGGCTTTTATCTCGGGGCTGAGTTTTGGGCATGGGTTTCGTGGTTGGGGTTGATATACGTAAGAGGTTTGTGACTAGGGAGAGGGCGGGTCTTTTCAAGTCTCGTCCCAAGGTCGTCGACGCGTTGAGGGGGGTGGACATCTCTATTGATAGAGGGCGTCTGTTGTCTCTTGTGGGTCCTAACGGGGCTGGGAAGACGACGCTTGTGAGGATCTTCGCCACTCTTCTCGCCCCGGACGGGGGGCGGGCCGAGGTGGGGGGTTTCGACGTCGTCAGGGAGGCGGAGGAGGTGAGGCGTATGGTGGGTCTAATGCTGTATCCCGACAAGGGCTTCTTCGGCAGGCTTTCGGGGCTGGAGAACTTGGTGTACTACGGCATGTTGTATGGGCTGAGCCGCCGCGAGGCCCGTCGGCGTGCGGAGGAGTTGCTTGAGCTGGTGGGGCTGTGGGAGGCGAGACATAGGCCTTTTGAGGAGTACAGCACGGGGATGAAGGCGAGGCTGGGGCTAGCCAAGGCGCTTGTGAACAACCCGGAGTTTCTGCTTCTTGACGAGCCGACGGTGGGCATAGACCCCGTGGGGGCGCGGAGGGTGAGGGAGTTGATAAAGGGGTTAAAGAGGGAGGGGAGGACCATCCTCTTCACCTCCCACAACTTGTACGAGGTGGAGGAGCTTTCCGACGACGTGGCGCTGATTGTGGGGGGCCAGATAACAGCAAGGGGGCCGCCGGATGTCCTTAAACAGAGGCTGGGCTTCCAGCCGGCGGCTGTCGTGAGGGCCACGTGTGGCGGCGAGGAGAGGACGCTGTCTAGAAGCGGCGATGGGAGGGTGCTCGCCTTGCTTGTGAGGGAGGCTGTTGAGTCTGGTTGCGAGGTGTTGGAGGCCTACGTCAGGCAGCCGCCGCTGGAGGAGGTCGTGGTCAAGACCCTAGGGGGTGCATGAGGGCTGGTCTCTACCTCGCCTTGAGGCTCAACTTGCGGCAGTACGGCGTGCTCCTCTCCGTATCTATGCTCGTGCCCTTCTTCGCGGCGCTTTTTTACCTCGGGGGCTGGGCGGCGACCGGCGGCAGGGCCGACCTCGACAAGTTCCTCTACCAGCTCGTGGGCATGGTGTTGCTTGTGGTGGCGCAGTCCGCGTCGTCTAACATACTGTGGAATATGTACATGTTGACGTCCGGCGGACAGCTGGAGTACCTCGCGGCGTCGCCCTCCAGGCCTCTTGCCGTTCTTCTGGCGTTTTACCTAGTTGAGCTAGTCGTCGTG
Organism: Pyrobaculum sp.; assembly: GCA_032249215.1. Classification (GTDB taxonomy): domain Archaea; phylum Thermoproteota; class Thermoprotei; order Thermoproteales; family Thermoproteaceae; genus Pyrobaculum. Next base: position 3,061 of record JAVVGH010000093.1, on the reverse strand, counting down.
GGTCTCGGCGCCGCGGTGATCGCGGCGTTTATCATCGCAACCCTGAAGGGGCCTCTCTTTGTCTTGGCGATGTTGCTTGCCGTGGCGGTTGCCGCTGTGACTTCTCTGCCCGTCGTGGGGCTCACGTTGGCGCTGGCTTACTTTCTGCCGTCTATCCGGAACCCGACGCCTCTCTCCACGATACTCGGCGTCGCTGTGGTGTTTTTCGGCGGCGTGTTGTATCCAGTGACCGTCTTCCCGGAGGTCCTCCAAGTGCTTTCCCTCCTCCTCCCCTTCGCCGTGTGGGCCGAGTTCGCCAGATCTGTGGCGCTGGGCCTTCAAGCCCCGCTTCGGCAGTTCGGCTTATTGATGGGCTACTTTGCATACTTCGCCATGGGGCTCGCCGTGTGGGGTCTCCTTATGAGGAGGCTCAGGAGGTATGGGCTTTACCATGCCTGGTGACCTGCTCCGCGAGCTCTGGCTCATTACGCGGCTTAATTTCAGGCCGCTGTCGTTCTTCGTGGCGAGCATGCTGTCTACAGCCATGTGGCTCGTGGTTGTGGTACTCGCCATTGCGTGGTACGGCGGCGACATATCGCAGACCGCCCGCCACCTGTTCTGGGGCATGGCGGTTTTCCTAATCTTCTCGGAGCAGGTCTGGGGGGCCGCCGTGTTTAACACGCTTGCTAGAACCGGCGTTGTGGACTACGTCGCCGCCACGCCCGTGAAGTTGCATACGTACCTCTTCGCGGTCTCCCTCGCGTATTCCGCCGTAGCCGCGCCGGGGGTCTTGATTCTGTTGGGGATTTACTATCTGTTGCTCGGCGAATTTCCGCCTTTGGCGCAACCCGTCAACTTCGCCGCGGCGTTTGTGATCTTTGTAACTGCCGCGGCTTTGTTGGTGTCGCTGTTTACCTTCCTCTTCATAAGGCTGAGGAACCCCAACTTCGTTGTTAACGTTCTGCAGTGGGCGGTTCCGCTGTCTGGAGGGATGATACCGCCGACAGCCATGCCGCCTGAAGCCGCCCAGTTCTTCCTCCTATCGCCTTTCCACTACGTCATAGCGCCGGTGGTTTACTCCGCAACCGGCGTATGGCTTGCCGATCCGCCCACCACGCTGGCTCTTGGGGCTGTTGTGGCAGTTGTGTTTTATGCACTGACGCTCTACGCGGCTAAGTCAGCCATGTGGAGGTACAGAGCGACGGGCAAATGGGGCGTTGAGTAGCTAAACGCCGCGGCCGCCCGCCCAAACGACGGCGTCTGTCTCGGGGTCCCAGACGACGGTGAAGCCGTCTATACGCATCCTCAGCCTACCCCGCCTCACGGCAATAAAGTACCCCCTGACCCTCCCAGTCTCCACATCTATGAGTAGCCGGTTGCCCGCCACCTCCACCCGGAGCGCCTCGGCGAGTTTCGACCTGCGGAACTGCTCAGCAACCTGGGAGAAGTCTGTTGCCATCAGATCGCCGGGATCCGCTTCACCATGGGGCTTCTCACCTTCATTATGATCTTGAAGTTGCAGTAGGGGCATCTAATGCCGGGTAGGATCTCCATCTCAGGCTTGGAGAACAACCTGCCGCACCTCATGCATATGTACAACTTCCGTTCCTCTGTCACGGCGCATACACCTCACCTATTTATAAAGTTTGCCAGCCGCTGCAACCTAGCGACGCCCCCTATCTCCTCGATATATGCCGCCACCGCGGGAGGCACCATCTCCCTCCACCGCGCACCTCCCTGAGCCATGGCCTGCCTCACGGCTGTGGCTGAGTAGTCGCCGAAGACCGGGTGGCCTCTGACCTCTACGCCCCAATACGCCAAGGCGGCGGCCACCCAAGGGTTGTTGGAATACACGACGTGATGCGTCGGGCACCAATGCCTTAGATACGCGCCCCAGAGGCTTGTGGGGCCGTTGGTGTCGGGCACCGCGCAGTATAGGATGCGGCAGTTCCCGCCGAAGTGGCGTCTAAACATCTCAAGACGCTCCCCCGGAGTGAAGGGGTTGTCGAAGGTAAGCGCCTTGTCGGCGGAGCCTATCGCCACCACTACCTCGTCGTAGTGGGTGAGCAACCACTCCACGAGCTTCACGTGGCCCCAATGCACCGGCTGAAAACGGCCGATCATCAACGCCCTCACGGCTTTAGCCGTGTAAGAGATTTTAAAATGTGTGTCTTAATTATCGTGATGTGGTAGCTCGCGGCTGAGGATGACGAGAGGCGTACTGGCTGACTACCTCTTCAAATACGCCGCCATATGCATGATAGTCCTCACAACCTTCGTGGCGGTCACGTCAGACACGTCGTTGGGGGGAGAGTACTCCATGATGTCGACGGCGACGGGCTTCAGCGTGAGCATCAAGTCGGCGAGTAGGTACTCGAGCTTGCGAAAGGGGAGGCCGCCGGCTTCTGGCGTCCCGACGCCCGGCGCCTCGGAGGGGTCCAGCACATCTATGTCGAGGCTGAGGTAGACCCTCCCCGAGGCGGTGGACACGGCGTCTGAAATCACGTCTCTGCCGAAGTCGCTACCCTCGACCACGAAGAAATCGGCGTCTTCGGCGTATTTGTGCTCCTCGTCGTCGTATGCCCTCACGCCTATGTAGATGGCGTAGAAGCCAAGCTTCTCGTGGGCCCTCCTGGCGAAGGTGGCGTGGGAGAGCCTCTGGCCCGGCGGCCACTCGTCGCGGAGGTCGAAGTGGGCGTCTATATGCACGTAGGTGTCCGGCCTAACCACGTTGAGGGCGGCCAGCGTGGCCGTGTGTTCGCCCCCCACCATGATAAACGGGGGGTCCACCCTCTGTATGAACCTCTCGATTCTCGCCACGTTTTCCGCGGGGGCCCCCTGGAGGAGCTCCACGTCGCCTAGGTCGCATAGGGGCTCCGTCACGTTGCCGAACAGGGTGGTGTATTCAAGGTAGGGGAGTATCGCGCGGATCTTCTGAGGGGCGAAGCGGGTGCCCGGCCTGAAGCTCAACGTGTCCTCCATAGGCGCCCCGAAGAGCTTGACGTCGTCTTGTCTGCAGGCGGTCTTAAGCATGGCGGCTTTTGATTGGGCGTTTATACTCCTTTCGTCTCGGCACGAACTT
>JAVVGH010000092.1:0-4362 GCA_032249215.1 Pyrobaculum sp. | reverse complement strand
CCTGTGTCTAAAACAGCCACCGTGACTCCGTAGCCGAAGGCGGCGTCTCCGATGGTGGTGAAATAAGCGTCCCATACCAGATGCGCGTTTATCATCTTCACGTTCCACTGCACGTCTGAATAATCTCCGAAGCCCACGGCGTACGCCACCTTATCCTCCTCCACGTACCTAACGTTTTTCAGCTTCCCTTTCAACTCGTCCACTTTGTGGTCGGGAACCTGAAGCACAACTGCCTTGATTTCTCTGATGTGTTTCAACGCCTTTATCTCTCCGGTGTTGTTCAGCTGGCTGAGCCCGTTGAGCGCGGAGGCGTCTTCATACCCCACGACAATTCTCGCCGCGTTTAGAAACGCCGCCAGCGCCAACAGCGCCAGGATTTTAGTTCTTGCGGCCATGGAGCCGTTTGAAAAAATGTTAATAAATGTTTTGGTGTATACCTCTTTAACTATGTCATTAATTCGTTGAAAATCTCCGCAACGCGTTTCTGCACCTTTTTCGACACGCCGACGCTCCTCGCAGTCTCCAGGACCTCAGCCCCTATGCGGAGCTGTAGGTCGAGCTCGCCGAAGAACTGGGGCGCCTGTCTAATGGTGGCCCGGCCATCCCACTGTATTAAATAAAGCGCTTGCAACACCTCGACGTAGTTTATGCGGCCGATTGGGTCAAACGGCGGGAGGCGGGGCCCCCTCTCGCCCCGTCTGTTGGACAGATATATCTCCCGCATGTAGCCGCTCAGCGCCACTATTGTCCTGTAGATCTCCTTCGTCCCCCTGGCCTTCACGGGGTCGTACACTATCCTCGCCGCAGTGGGCCTGACGACACGCGCCACCTGCTCCACATCTAGGATCCTCGTCATAGGCGGCACCCCGTATATCCAGTTCACCTCCACCCCGTACCCAACGGCCTTGTCGTATATAGCCGCTACCTCGTCCAACGCAGGCAACGGCGGAAGCACAAGCCTCCTCACCCCGAGGGCATCTGCAAACATCACATACCAGTCGAACTCCTCCCCAGCCACCCGGGGCAACACCAACGCCTCCGGCGGCGTCTCTTCGAGCTCAAGCGCCGCGGCGACGGGGGACCGGGAGGTGTCGAGCTCCCCCACCTCCAGCACATACGGCACACCAGCCTGCCCCACGTATCTAAGGAGCCGGCGCCACCGGCCCCTCCTCTTGAGGTAGACCTGGTACCTCATACCAGCCCGGCCGCGAGCTCAGCCGCAACCACAGCCCTGCAGACCGCCTGCGGCGCGTCCATCGCCTCCTCGCCTATCCTGTACACCCCCGCCGCCTTTTCCAGAACCCACCTGTTTGCGAAGTCCCCACGGGGGAACCCACCAACGACAACCACAGAGCCCAACAGCGACCGGCCTAAACCCGGCAGAGACGCCTTCTCCCCGGCCTCGTGCAGAGCGACCCAACGGCCCCCCAGCTTCTCCAACAGGCCGCGGAGGCTTTTCCGGCTCAGCTCCATAAGCGGCTCGCCGCTGGGCGGCACCTTCCCGGCCAAGAAAAGTTGCTCCATCAACGACACGAAGTTGTTGTAGTTCTTGGGAACCCTGGTCTCAGGGCGGATTGAGATTACGTGGTCATCCCGCGTATGTACATACACCCGCCCAAGTCCCCTCCTGTTTAGCAGGCTGTATTGAAACGCCAGCAGAACTTGGTGCACTATGTCGGGCCTCCCCCTCCTGGCCGCGTCTGTTAGCTGAGACATGGCCGGGTGGTGCCTCGCCCTGTCGAGCAGAAGCTCCCCAGGCCTCTTGCCCCGCCTCCTCGCGTCGGCCACCACCGCTGGGTGGCCCCAGAGCTCCCTAGGCACGAGCTCCAAGGCGGATTCGGCGAGTACCAGAATCACTGGAGGAGGCTCTTCTCAAGCTCCTCTAGATCAGCCAAGATCGTGTTTACAGCCCTCTGCACGGCCTCCAGGGGGGTGCCCCTCCTCACCTTTAGCTTAAAGTAGACGTTTTCCTGCAGGGGGTGATCCACGTCGAATTGCACATACTCGACGTCTGGGTCGTTGGATAGGTACTCCACCAGCGGCGAGAACAAGGTGTAAGACTCCCCCTTTACCTTGATCTCCAGATGTTTATCGTCCAGTCTCAAAATCTCTAGGTTAAGCACACAGAAGGCTATCTGAGGTTTTTTAAATTTTCCAACAGAAGAACCCGCGTCTTCTGGGGAGGGTGTCTGAGGCTTAATACGGCGCCTCTGTTTAAAACACCTGCTTTTATAAGCTCCTCCACAGCCGCCTCTATGGAGATCCTCCTGGCGAAGGCATACGCCACCACCACCCTCTTAGCCTGGGGGGTCAGGGGATGTTTCTCCGCCTCTTCGTACATCTTTGAAAGAGCCTCAGCCGCCTCCAACACTTCCTCGTAGCTCAGCTCGGTCTCCAGCACATCTCCCTGAACCTCCGCGAAGAACCCCTTGAACCTCAACGCATCAGCCACTACGTCTGGGGGGATGGGCCTCGTGAGCTCCGCGTCTCTAAACAAGACGAGCAACGGCACCTGGACGACGCCGCGCCCCCCTCTGGCCAGCCCCGCAAGCCTCTTCACAAGAGCAACCGCGTCTTCCAGCTCCTCCCCCTCGCCCTCCAGCTGCACGTAGACGTGTGTAAGGCGGGTGTTGACTATATACGTCGTCTTGACGTGCTTCTGTATAAACACGAGGAACCTCTCAACCTCCTCCCTTGTGTTGAACTTAAACGACAGGGTTACATACACGCCGAACTCCTGGGGCCGGAGTTAAAAAATTTGTCAGTCTCGTAAGAAGCCCCAGCTTCTAACCGACTCAGTAGGCCTTCACGAGCTCCAGCGGCAATTTTAGTTGAGGAAATAACGGTTAAAGCGGTCTCACGTATTCCCTCGCCGCTGTGGTGAATGCCAGCAGACCCTTCGGTCTGTACACCTCTCTTATCTTGTCTTCGTATACCTCGTATCGGCTGAATGCCAGCTCCAGCTTGACCTCCTTCACGGCGCCGTTTTGGGCGCAGTATGCCCTTAGCTGATTCAACGAGAGGCACACCTCCGACCCATCTACCGCCACGTAAACCTCAACCATGTACGGGTGGGAGTTGTTTACTGGCTTCTCCTTCACCACCCCCACCATCCACGGGTATTTGCGTAGAGCCTTCGCTATTTCAACCAGCCTTTCCCTGGCGTGGGGAGCCCACGCCCTAATCCACTCCACGCCGAATGCCTCCAGCTCTGGATACTCCCGTAGAAGTTCCTCCGCCTGGTCAGTCTTAACAAGCCGGCTTAGGCGGCTTCTTATCTCCGCCGTGTCTCTGTGCTAGAGATTTCTGTTTTTCTCGTGTAGTTGTTTTTAAACCGGCGTGTAGGGGTGTGGCGTAGACGCGGAGAAGCCGCCTCAGCCGGACTCTCGGCGGCGCCGTACTCCATGTATCATGGGCTGTATTCGGAGGCTGTTGTTTCCTCCACCGCCTCCGCCGTGGCGTTTGTGGAGGTAGGTCGGTTTAGGGAGGCTGTTGAGTATGTGCAGAAGGCGGCTAAGGCGCTTTACGAGGCGGCAAGAGACGTCTTTGAGCACGTAAGGGTTACGGCTCAACGCCTCGTTGAGCTCTTCGTTGAAGCAGTCGCGAGGGTGCTGGCTTGGGTAGATGAACACAAGGCCTACCTCTTCTTGATGGCCGCCGTCGCGGCTGGGGCAATCGCGCTGTCTGCCGCGTTGAATCTGTGGGGTCTTGTGGAGCTGGAGAAGCTGGTGCATGCCGCCGTGGGCGCGCCGCTTGTGGCTGGGCTGGCGGATGCAGGTGGGAAGGCGGCGGAGAGGTTTAAGACGCTGGCCGAGAGGTGGAGGGTGGATGAGAATGAGAAGCAGAAGATAGAAGAGATCATTAACGAGGTCATCAACGCCCCTCAGAAGAGGGAGAGGCCGTTTTCGAAGTTGACAAGATTGGAGAATCTGTCACCGCCACTCGCGGAGCTGAGAAAGGCGTTGAAGCATGTCAAGGGCGAGGTGGACAAAGACGCCGCCGTAGTTGCGGCGCTAGTACTCTACAAGACCCTTGTGAAAAACGCCGAGGCCATCGGGGAGTGGGCTGGGTGGTACAAGTGGGCGAGAGGGCTGGTTGAGAGGCAGGTGTTCACTGTGAGGGCAGAAGAGGTGAAGAGACTCCGCGGGTCGCAGAGGGGGCTTGAGGAGGTGGCGGAGGAGGTGATAGAGGAGCTGAACAGGGTGTTGGTGTTGTACTCGCAGAGCGACTTCTATAAGGAGAGACCCGACCTCCTCAACAAGCTCAAGCAACACCTGGAAGTGGACATAGAGAAGGCGGAGGAGCTGGCGGAGGCGAGGAGCAAAGAGCTGAGCAAGTACTCAGACGCCAACATGGGGACTA
>JAVVGH010000091.1:0-4407 GCA_032249215.1 Pyrobaculum sp. | reverse complement strand
CCGTGAAGGTGGCCTTCGTGCTGTGGTTCATCGGCATAATGATATTCAGCGTAGGTGGATATATATCCGGCCTTACGGGCGAGCCGAGGCGTACATACGCACCGCCTTATCTCAACGGAGTCCAGCTGGCTGGCGTCCACCTCCTCGACCTTATGAAGAGCGCCGCCACCGCGGCAATGAGCGGCGCGTTGATGTTCTGGACCGGCGGCGCGATTCTGCTGGCCACGCTGTTCTTCTCCGTCTTCTTCGGCAAGAGGGTGGCCTTCTCTGGCGAGGTCAAGCTCTCGCCGGAGCCCGGCCCCGCCACCAGACTCGACAACTTGAAGCTCTGGATCGTAATAGGCATCGTGCTTATATTGATAGCCTACTCGCTACCTGCGGTAGAGGTCTACAGCCAGGGGCTGTCGCCCGCGCCGCCTCAGCCTCCGTGAAATAAGTTAAAATCCCACCTCTCTTTTTTCCTTATGAAATTTCTGTGGGTTGTGTTGATAGCGTTTTTACCCTTCCTGGCTCTGTTGGCGTTTCCCTACATAGCTTCTCTGCTGGGCGTCGGGGGCTCCGGCGGCGTTCTCGGCCCAGGCGACGTGTGGGAGCAACATCTGGGGATATCGCAGAGGATTGTGCCGGTTTGCTACAAGCCCGGCTCGGAGCCCCCGGCGGCCGACTTCACTTTGGTGGACCAGTTCAACCGAACGGTGACTCTGAGCAAGCTGTGGGGAAGGCCCGTCGTGATAACCTTCTCCTACACCTACTGTCCCGACGTGTGTCCCCTGATACATGCGGTGCTCAACGCCACGGTTCCGAAGCTGAGGGGGTACGTCGTGCTCGACGTCTCGCTGGACCCGGAGAGGGACACGCCGCAGAGGCTCTACGCCTACAGCGTCGGCAACAGATACAACTGGACCTTCCTCACAGGCCCGCCGGATGTGTTGGAGAGGGTGTGGCGGTCCTATGGGGTGACTAGGGTGGTGCAGAGCGGCTACATCGCCCACGACATCTTGTTTGTGGTGGTTAGAGACGGCAAGGTGCTGGGCGTGGTGAGGGGGCTGCCGCCCCCCGACGAGCTGGCCATGTACATAAACAACTTCGTGGAGAGGAAGTGCTGAACCCACTGGAGGGCTTCCTCGCCCTGGCGTCGCTCGCCGCGTTTCTCCGGCCCCCGCGCTGGGCCCCGGCCCTCCTCCTCGCAGGTCCGCTGGCGGCCGCCCTGCGCGGAGAAGCAACGTCGCCTCTCTACGCCCTCCTGCCGCTGGCGTTTTCCAGAGACAGGCTTTCCCTTCTCCACGGCTTCCTCATATACCTCGCCTCTTCGCTTTCGCCCCCAGCCGCCGGGCAACCTGTTTGGAGCTTGGCGTTGATCCTCGCGGCTGGGCTCCTCCTCGGCGCCGGCTCCAGATACGCCTTGGCCGCGGCCACCGCGGGCTTAGCCCTCCGCCTTGTCTCGGGCGCGCAGGCGGGCGACCTCTGGAACTGGAGCCCCCCTGACATCGCCTTGGCGGCTTTGTGGGTCATCGCGTGGGCCGTCCGGCATCTCGGCAACGCGCCGCATATGTGGGTGGCGTATAGCGCCCTATCCCTCTTCTTCGACGGGGCAGGCGGCGTCTCCGCCGCGGTCGCCTCAGTTGCTTTAGCTCTTTGGGAGTTCATGAGGTGGAGGCCGCCGTTTTCGCCCTTGGGCGTGGCGGCGCTGGGCGGCTCTCTGCTGGCCCTCCTTGCGGTGGGCTCCTCCGCGTGGTTGCGCTGGGCCGGGCTTGGGCTCTTCGGCAACGTCTTCGTGGACGCCTACGGGCCGGCGCTGGGCGCCGCCGCGCTGGGCGGCGTTGCGGCGTTTTTGGCAGTTGCCCGAGGGCCTCTGGCCGCCTCCGCGGTGTCTATCTTCTTCGTGTTTTCAGCCGCGGCGTATTTCGCCGGTCTGCGGCTGTATCCAGACAGCACGCCCCTAACCAACATCTTGATGCCGGCCCTCGCCGCCTCGTCTCTCTACGCCGCAGTTGCGGCGGCCCTCGCCAGGAGGGGCCCTAGGTGGAGGGCAGTTCACGTCTTGGCCTTCCTTGCGCTGGGCCTCCTCTCCGCGTCTGGGCCCTACCTCTACAACCCCAGCTACGTCAAGTTCGCGTTGGCGGCTCCGGGCTCTGTGGTGTGGACGCTGGAGCCTCCTCCTTACCCAGCCAAGATAGAGCTCAGTAGCGTCGCGTACCGCGTGGACTCCGAGCGGGTCCCCGTGGAGGGTTGCGGGCCGGTGCCCAGAGCCGTCGTAGCAGTGCTAGACGTGGCGGTCGACGGGGTTTGGACTAGGGTTGAGGTGAGGTACGGCGTAGAGGAGGCGCTCGGCCTGAGGGCGCCGTTGGGCTTTGCGCTGGCAGGCGACTACTTGGTGGTGGCAGGGCCCACATACGGCGAGGGCGGCGCCTCGCATCTCTCGGCCATGTACTGGAACGCGACGGGTGGTTGCCTGGGCCGCGGCGGAGAGGCCCCCAGTGACTACTTGGTTGGGGTCAGGCCCCTTCCCTTTTTCAGAATCATCATAGCGACGTTGGCGGCCTTGGCCGCGGCTACAGCTCTACCACCTCGACGTCTAGGGTCTGGAGGTTGAGGATGGCGGCGGTTTTCCGCTCGGTGGCGCAGCCGCATGCCTCGCCTGGGTTGAGGATCAACGTGCCGTTTACACGTCTTATGTCTAGTCTGTGGGTGTGGCCGTAGATCACCACGTCGAACATGCCGGAGCGGGCCATGGCCTCCACCAGGACCTCGGCGGTGCCGTGGTAGAGGCCTATCCGCCGGCCGCCCATTTGCAGAAGCGCCGCCTCGCCCAGCACCTCGACGGCGGCGTCTCTAGACCTCACCGCCGCCATGTATCTGTCTCCGTCGTTGTTGCCGAAAACCGTGTAGATCGGCACGCCGGGCCCCAGAGCGCGACGCATTTTCAACATGCTGAAGGGCGAGGTCCAGTCCCCGGCGTGCAACACGGCCGACACGCTTGCGCTTCTAAACACCTCGCCTAACTTATAGATGGCGCGGTAGTCGTCGTGGGTGTCTGAGATCACGCCGATCTTCACGACACGGAGAACCCGCCTCGTTATAAACCTATTTCATCATTATAGACAAGACGCTTGACGCCAAAATCCGTCATGCGTTCTCAGCGGGTATCTGGAAATAACGCTTTTTAAAGACGTCAGCAGGGGCAGAGGTATAGGGCGAGCTCCCGGGACACGTCCACGCATCCATGCCACCGCTCCGCCTCAGCCATGGCCCACTTGTCGTCGACGCACCTGACCAGGGGCTGAAGCCGCCGAAGACCCCCAATCTGTAGTCCAGTATTGTGGAGTCTTGCAGACCCCCAACCTCACCATAGACCCCCTCCCGGATTTCGTTAAAAAGCATTAAGGGGCACCCGCCCACCTGCCGCCGGCGGGCGCGTCCCCCCTCTTGATTCTCCGCTCTTTGTCTTTGTAATCCTCCGACAGTAGGTAGAGGAAGAGGTATTCTCTCACTGTTAGCTTCGTCCCCATCTTGGCCCTCTCCACGATCTGGGTTGCGACTTGTTTCAAAACCTCGTGGAGGACGGAGGAGAGGTCATCCACGGTGAAGACCCGTCTGCAATAAATCCACTGGAGGAGGGGTGGGAAAAGGGATCTTTTAGGGATGGGACGTACTCCTTTTCCTTCTTGGCCAGCTCCTTGACGGCTTGGGGGCCGCCCACCTCGGCGAAGTGCCGCACGGCCAGGGCGCTGGTGAAGACCGACACGTCGGAGGACAGTATCTTGGCCGCGGAGTCGCGGCCGCCCGGCAGAGCCCGGTAGGGGAAGAACTCGACGTAGCTACAGCTGACGCGCGCCAGAAGCCCCCCGGCTCTCGCCCCGTGGTGGAAGACAACGGCGTAGCGGTAGCCCTCCAAGCTCCTCCACGGCGGCCGCCGTCGCGGCGGGCCTCACGCCGAGGGCGTTCAGCTCCATCACAGCCCCCCTCCACAGCGGCGACCTTCATGCGGACTAATTGCGTATCTTCTCGTAAAGCCCAGCCCTCTTGGCCTCTTCCCCAAGCCTATAGGCGGCCCTCCCAGCGGCGAAGACCACGGCGCTCCAAAGCCTCAGCCACCGCCGCGTCGAGGGGGTTTTCCACCAGCTGGACCACGGGCGCCTCCCCCGCCTCCATCCCCTTAGCCACGGCCATAAACACCGCCACAGCCCCCGGAGACGCGTCCGCGATGCACATGAAAAAAGAACAGCCAGCGGCCGGCCCGCTATGTCTCTGCTATGGATATGACCCAGCCCAGTTCGACCGGCATGTAGCTACCGTCGTCCAGCCTCAGCAACAGCCTGCCGCCGGCTACTTGGACCAAGACCCCCGCCACTGTCTTTATGTCGGTGGTCTGGTCGCACTGGGCGAGCAGAACCCTCACCCGTCTGC
>JAVVGH010000090.1:0-4437 GCA_032249215.1 Pyrobaculum sp. | reverse complement strand
AAAGCTTTCTCCCCATCCCCGCCCTGAAGGGCGAGGCTTTCGCCTGATGTAATCATCACTGGGTCTGTGGTGGGGCTTGTGAAGAGGCTTGTGGCTGAGTCGGGGTCGCCGCTGTTTGGCCGGGCTGACTTGGTGCTGGAGCTGAGGGAGCTGGAGCCCTCCGCCGTCTTTCAGTGGCTCCGCGACATGGGGGTCGCGGGGGAGGAGGCATTCAAGTTCTACATGCTCTTCGGCGGGGTGCCGTATTACTACCGCCTGGCCCAGCAGTGGGGTGTGAAGACCGTGGAGGAGGCGGTTCGCCTCCTGGTGGCGGGAGAGGGGGGCCCGCTTCGGCACGAGGTGGAGTTCGTCTTGGCTGAGGCGCTGGGCGGAGAGTACCGCACCCACCTGGCCATCCTAGACGCGGTGGCTGGGGGCGCCACGAAGCTGGAGCAGATAGCGTCGCACGCCGGGGTTAAGGCCACCTCCCTCCCGCCGTATATAAGGGATCTGACGGAGCTCCTCCACGTATTGACGCGCTTCAGGAGGAGGACGTATTACGAGTTTAGGGACAGGTTCTACGCCTTCTGGCTCAGGGCCGTATACCGCCATAGAGACGTGACGCCGGAGGACGCGCTCGGCGACGTGGCGGCGGCGGAGCTGGAGGAGTTCTTCCGCTGGGCCTTCGAGGCGACCGTCAGGGAGCTTCTACCCCGCATCTACCCGGTGAAGAGGGCGACGAAGGAGACGGCGTTTCTGCGGAGCGGCGACAGACGAGTTCAGCTGGATGTAGACGCCTTCGGCGTCAACGAGGAGCGTAAATTCGCCGCGTTGGCCGAGGCCAAGTGGGGCCCGGCGGACCCAGACGAAATCCTCCCCAAGCTACGCGCCGCCGCCCAGGTCCTCATCCCCAGCGGCTGGGAGGTGAAATACGCCATATTCGCCAAATCCTTCACCAGAGAGACGCGGGAGGCGGATCTGATCACGGTGGAGGCCTTGATGCGGCTGGCCGCCGGCCTTTAAGCCGGAAGGTCGGAGCGGCCGAGGCGCATGTGGCCCATCTGCAGGCGCCTGCTCCGCCGTAAAACTGGTCTCTATCAGACCAGTTTGCCCTAAAAACTGGTCTCTAAAAGTCTAAAAACCCCCAAGGTAGCTCCATCTCGTGAAGGAGCAGTTCAAGAGGGTTATCGCCGAGTGGCTCTCCGGCGGCCCTCCCGAGGCTTTAGACAGGGAGGTGGAGCTCCCCCTGGCTCCAAACGAGGTGGTGACGGTCACCGGGGCGAGGAGGGCGGGCAAGACCTACCTGCTCTTCTCCACTATCCGTAAAATATTGGATAAAGGCTTGGCCTCGCAGGACGAGATACTATACGTCGACTTCGAGGACTCAAGGCTGAGGGGAGTTAGGGCCCAAGATCTCGACGAGATGGTGGAGGCCTTCGTAGAGCTCGCCGGGAAGAGGCCCAGGTATCTCTTCCTCGACGAGGTCCAAAGGGTGGGCGACTACGGCGGCTGGCTCAGAAGGAGGCTGAACGCCTACGTCTACCTCTCAGGCTCGACCTCTGAGCTCACTCCGAGGAGGGTGGCGGACGAGATGAGGGGGAGAAGCGTGGGCTACGAGGTCTACCCGCTCTCCTTCAGGGAATTTCTGAGGTTCAAGGGCGTCAAGCTGGGGAGGTATCTCGGCTACACCGAGGAGAGGGGGAAAGTCCTCTCCCTCCTCAGGGAGTATCTGCAGTACGGCGCCTACCCCGCCGCCGCGCTGAGCGGCGACAGGGAGAGGCTCCTGCGGTCGTACTTCGACTCGGTGGTCGTCAGAGACTTGAGCATAGTCAAGCCGGAGGTGGCTGAGTACTTCGCAGACTCCTTAATATGCGGCTACTCCTCGCTAATATCAATGAACAAAGTCTACGGCGACTTACGGTCAAGCTTCAGAGTGGGGAAGGAGACGGTCTCGTCTCTTTTCGACAGGGCTGAGGAGACCTACTTCGCGTTTTTCGTGGAGATCTTCGACAAAAGCCTGAGGAGGAGGCGGATGAACCCTAAGAAGCTCTACATCATAGATACCGGCTACGTGCGCGTAAGGGGTTGCGAGTATTCCATTTCCAAGGCCATGGAGAACGCAGTCTACCTGGAGCTCAAAAGGAGGGACATGGGAGACATATACTACTGGAAGGAATACGGGAAGAAGGACGGGAGGGAGGTGGACTTCGTCGTCGCCAGGAACTTCAGCCCGCTGGAGCTCATCCAAGTGACCTACGCCGAGGACAAGGTCGAAAGGAGAGAGGTCGAGGCCCTAAAGAAGGCGAGGGAGGAGCTGAAAGCCAAGAGGTGTACAGTAATTACTTGGGACTACGAAGGCGAGGAGGACGGCATCAAGTTCATCCCCCTCTGGAGGTGGCTCCTAGAATAGGCGCGGCCTCAGCAGTAAGGCAAGAACAAGGTAAACAAGCCCCTTTCACATCTTCATCAAATAACCACAGACATGCATCGTCGCGCAGTCAGCCGACACTGCGCCGCCGGACAGCCCGGAAGATCGCGCCATTTAGGCTATCAGTGAAGAGCGCTAAACATTTCTAAAAATACAACGTATTTATATACAGAATTAATAAGTATTTCTGTGGCTAAGTGCGCTGTTAAGCTGTCAAGACGTCGGTTTATCTTTTTGCTGGCTCCTCTTCCTCAGCACGAGGAGCTCCGCCTTCCGTCCGCCGCAGCCGTCCACGGTGACGGTCCCCACCACGTCGTACTGGGCGAGGAGACTGTCGAGGTCCGGCCCCGGCGACTTGATCCTGATGTTCTTGAGGTCTATGTCCACGGCGCCGCAGGTTAGACACACCCCCACCGCCTTGTCCAACGCGTTGGAGGCGCAGATGTAGCGGGCCCTGGGCGCGAGGTGGGCCACCCTGTCCCAGTCCATCAACGAGTTGAAAACCACGGCGACGGACTTGGCCTGCGGCACCTCGCCCCGGAAAGGCTCCAGCCTCTTGGCGAGCCCCTCCAGCCTTCTCAAAGGCACATTTTCTGTGTAGAGCACAACCTCTGCCCTGTTGATTACAGAGACGGCATCCGGCGTCAAGGCGTCGCCAGCGGCGTCCACTAGGTAGACGCCCTCCAGCTCGGGCTCAGGCACAAGCCTCTCGAGCCTCACCCTGTGCAGAAGCCGCTTCCCCCTCCCCGGCACCATGAAGGCCTCAACGTAGCCCTGCCGCCGCAGGGCCACCAACGCCGCCCTCAACGTCCTCACGGCGAGGCCCGTGCCTCTTTGAAGCTCTTCAAAGGTGAACCACACCCTGCCGTGGTACACCAGCTCAAAGGCCATGTAGTAAAGCACGAGCCTCTGCGCCGGGGTGAGCTTCACAGTCGCGTCGTTGCGTCGGTTTAAAAAACTATACGCCGCAGACGGGGCACGAGGGGTTCCGCGCCACCTCCAACACGTCAAAGGCCATATGCTTCAGATCGACGACCAGCAACTTCCCGGCGAGGGCCGGCTTGCCGAGCGCCGCGTTGAACACCTCAAGCGCCATGAGGGATGAGATGACCCCCACCGCCGGGCCGAGGACTGGGCAGAAGCCTAGAACGCATGTGGGCAGGGACTTGAAGCGGCCGAAGAGGTCTTCGAGACAAGGCGTCGCTCTGGGCACCACCGTCGTGACGTGGCCGTACCACTCCTGCACGGCGCCGTGTACTAAAACCCTCCCGCGCCTCACCGCGGCGGCGTTGACCACATGCCTCGCCGCCCAGTTGTCCAGGGCGTCAACTGCGATGTCCACCTCCTTCAGCACCCCCTCGGCGAGGTCCGGGCTTATGGGCTCGGCCACCGGCACCACCTCCACCTCGGGGTTCACCGCCCTGAGCGCCTTGGCGGCGGCCTCGGCCTTGGGCTTCCCCACGTCTTCCGTGGTGTAGAGGATCTGGCGGTGGAGGTCGGGTACAGACACGGCGTCGAAGTCCACCAGCACCACCCGCCGAAAGCCGCCGCCGACCACATACCTAGCCACGAGGCTGCCGAGGCCCCCCACGCCGAACACAGCCACGGAGGTCTCCCTAATCCTCCGCTGTCCCTCTTCGCCTATTACGGGGATCTGCCTGCTGTAGCGGTCCAGCACCTTCATCGCTCTTCGAGGTAGGCCGCTGCTAGGAGGATCAGCCCCGCTAGGCCAAGCAGAGCCTTCTTGAAGAAGGAGGCGCCGGCGGCGGGGCTGAGCACAAGCATTACCAGAAGCCCCAGCAGGGCCAACTTCAGGGCTGAGAAGAAGCCCATGCAATATAGGGCAATAGAACATATATAAGCTTATGTCTGACCGGTTATGGATATTCTCGAGTTGCTGAGGCGGCGGGTTGTGGTAGGCCACAGGGGGTTTCCGCGCCGGGAGCTTGAGAACACCCTGTCCTCCATAGAGGCCGCGATAAACAGCGGCGCCGACGTGGTGGAGGTAGACGTGCAGGTGACGGCAGACG
>JAVVGH010000089.1:0-4475 GCA_032249215.1 Pyrobaculum sp. | reverse complement strand
CCATACGGGGCTCCGCCCCTGGGCGCTCCGACCGGGCTGAGCTACCGGGGCCCGTGTTGACGTAGTGCTGGTGTTAAAAATTTTATGTCCGCTCCTCTCTTATGTAGGGTCTCGCGAGCCATCTTGGGGCTAGAGCCTTCAACCGTGTTTTTCTCATGGCGACCTGGACGGCGGCTAGGACGGCTATAGACGCAACGTACGGCACAACGTTAAGGAGGTGTGGCGAGACTTGTAGGAGTCTCTGCAGGACGTAGGCAAGCGATATGAAGAAGGACGGCACAAGCGACGCCGCTATCGCAAGCAGAGGCGACCAGAGAGATATCATCGCCGTGATGACCGCCAGGGAGCCCCAGCCCATCACCAGTTGCTCCGACCAGCTCCCGTAGTACAGAAGCACGAGGTAGGCGCCTGCGGCTGAGGCGAAGACGCCTTCCACTAGGCCTGCCACCCTCCTTATGTTGTACACGTCGACCCCCATTAAATCCAGCGAGGCGGGGTCGTCGCCGGACGCCTTTATGGCAAGCCCCACCCTAGACCTTAGGAAGAAGTAGACGGCCACCGCGGCCACGACGGCTACGGCAAACGCCTCGACGCCGTATACCACAGGTTTCTCTATAGGCCTCCCTACGACGCCTCTGGCCACCTGCGACCCGACTCCGTACCCCACCATCGTGAAGGCGAAGCCCAGCAGTATCTGGTTCAGCGCGAAGTCGTTGGACAACACATAGTAGAGGAGGTTATACAGAGTGCCTATAATTACGGCCGCCACGAAGCCCCAAGGCGGGCCCACTGCGGCGGCCACCGCCGCAGATAGATACACAACGCCCTCAAGTCCCAGGTTCAATACCCCAGCCCGCTGGCCCACCACTGCGCCAAGCGTAGCTAAGAGCATCGGCGCGGCGCTTCTCAAGGCCTCCAGCGTTATTGAGGCTACTTGGTCTACCGCCATACCACCTTGTACTTATACATGACGTAGCCCGCCAGCCCCCAGGCCATGGCGGTGCCCACGAGGGCGTTTGCGACTAACGCGGGGAGCCCCGCCACTTTTAGATTGACGGCGACTTGATACAGCCAGGCGATGTATAGAGAGGCTGCTGTTGCGCCTAGGGGGTGCAGGCCGCCGAGCCACGCCGCTGAGATGCCGTAGAGGCCGAAGCCGGTGCTCACCTGTTGCAACGTCATGTAGCGGCCCGCGTCTCTGGTCATTATCTCCACGGCTCCGCCTATCCCTGCGAGAATTCCGCTCAGGCCTAGGGTCGCCGCGATGTATAACTTAGGCGGCTTCCCTGCATATCTCACAACCTCCTCCCCCGAGGAGAGGAGGCGCATCGTGAGCCCAACCCTAGTTCTATACAGCAGAACTACCCCTGCCAAAACGCCGGCGAGGAGCACGGCGGCTAGCGCAGGCTCCATGTAGGGAGCCTCCACGGTGGCTATAAAGCCCTTCTTGGCGGGGTCCTTAAGCGGGCCCTCCACGAAGTAGCGGGCCGCGGAGACGGCGGCGAGCGACATGAGGAAGGTGGTTACGGCCTCGTTTACACCAGGCGCTACCCTCAACGCCGCAGGTATTAGCGTCCACCCGGCGGCCGCCAGGGCCGCAGACATCACGGCCTCTGCCGCGTTATCTGCCGAAATCGCGGCGAGGGCGCCTACGATTGCCTGCCCCTCCTGTCCTATATTCCAGAGGCCGGCGCGGTAAGACACCACGCCGGATAGACTCACCACGCCTATAACCACGAAAACTCTAAAGAGGTACCCGGCGTCTACAGTGGCGAGGGCTCTGGCTGTTACTGCCAGATCCCCCGTCAGCGCGAACACGATGAGGATAACCGTTGCCAACGAGCCGAGAAACGCCGTTGCGTAGTGAAGCGGCGACGGGGACTGCCTCTGTACCAGCCTCATGTCGTCATGGCCTCGGCTATTTCATCTACGTCGAAGGGAGGAGTGAAAGCCGCCGCGATCTCTCCCCTGGAGATTACGTATATCCGGTCTGCCCTCTCCACGGCTTCCTCCACGTCTTCCATGCTTACGACCGCGCCGCCCTTCACAGCGCTTTTCACAAGCGCGTAGAACCTCTCCGCGGTGTCTACGTCAAGTCCGCGCGTGGGGTAGGACGCCACCAATACGTAGGGCTTCACTAGCCACAGCTCGCGCGCAAGCAACAGCTTCTGCTGGTTGCCTCCAGAGAGGGCGGCGGCTCTTGTGGAGGGGCTCGGGAAATCGATATCGAGAACCTCCTTGGCCTTGGCCAGCTTCTCCATGCAGCCCTGTATGCACCTAATCTTAAAGTTGTCCAGCACGCTCAGCTCCTTGGCCAACGCGCGGCCTCTATCCTCCGGGAGATACGCAACGCCGCGTCTCAGAAACTCGCTAAACGGCCTGCCCGTGACGTCTTCGCCGTTAATGATCAGCCTGCCTCCCCTGGGCTTTTTAAAGCCGGAGAGAAGAGCCATGAGCTCCTCCTGGCCGTTCCCAGCTACGCCTAAGACAGCGACTAGCTCGCCCCGCCGCACCTCTACGGTGGCCCTCCGCACCCTCTCGCCGGAGAGGTCCTCCGCGCGGTATATCACATCGCCTATGGAGGAGCTCTTGGAGACCCTCCGCTGCACCACCCCCTGAAACATGGCCTCGAGCAAAACCCCCTCGTCGAAAGGCCTCTCGTAGGTGTCTACTCTGCGTCCCCTCCTCAGCACAGTTATTCTATCCGCCGCCTCCACAGCCTCCTTGATCTTATGCGTCACAAAAACCACGGCTTTACCCATTTCGGCGAGTCTCCTAACTATACTTAACAAGGCCTTAACCTCCTTGGGGCTTAGAAGCGCGGTCGGCTCATCCATGAGCAGTATTTCGCTGTTTCTCGCAAGAGCCTTCACGATCTCGACGCGTTGCTTCTCGCCGACTGCAAGCTCCCCCACGTATTTATCAAGGGGGATTTCCACGCCTAGCTCTCTCCCGATTTTCACCGCAGTCTCCACGTCTATGCCCGAAAGCTTAAGGTTCTCCTCCACGGTGAGGGTATCCACCAGCGCGAAGTGTTGAGATATGACGGAAATCCCAAGACCCGCCGCGTGTCGCGGCGACTTGATCAAAGTTCTCCTGCCGTTGATATATATCTCCCCGCCGTCGGGCATGTAGACGCCGTAAAGAACGGCGATGAGCGTGCTTTTGCCAGCGCCGTTTTCCCCGAGGAGCCCGTGAACCTCGCCCCTCCTAACGTCGAAACTAACGCCGTCTAGCGCCACTACGCCGGGAAAAACCTTCCTAATCCCAACGGCGCTAAGCAAAGGCTCCATGGGGTAAAAATACGGTTTTTAAGAGGGCAGTTGCCCGTAGCCCTCCACAAACCAGTCCATGTTGTACAGCTCGTCTTTGCTGAGCCTCCTCCTCTCGGGCACCCTCACCACGCCCTTCATATCCCTCACAGGTCCAGTAAACGGGTCCCAGACGCCCTCTATAATCTCTCTTCGCAGTTGCTCCACGTAGTTTTTCACCTCGGCAGGCACGGCGGGGTTCAGCGGGAGGATTACGTCCGCCGGGTTCTTCCCGTGGTCGTAGTAGGCGTAGGCGTTTTTCATGCTCCACCAGTAGTCCCTAGGCCTCTCAGGGGGCCACTCGCTCCAGATGGACTTCATGCCGGAGACCCAGGCCAGATACGCCCTTATCGTCATCTCCACGTAGAGAGGCCCCCAGTTCACCACCTGCCCTGTGAGGTGAGCCTTTGGGCCGTACTGCGACATATCGCTGTAGTGTGAGAAAGACCACACGGTCCTTCCCCGTTTCTGGTAGTCCTCCGCCGTCTGGAGGACAGTGGGGCTGTCCTCGGTGAAGGCAAGCACGTCGGCGCCGCTTGTCTCGACCAGGGTGGTGGCGGCTTTCCGCGCCCCCTCTGGGTTGTACCAGGCGCCCAGCTGGATGACGTCCATGGTCACCTTGGGGTTCGCCTCCCTGGCGCCTATGAGGAAGGCGTTCATGTGCCGGATGACCTCAGGTATGAGGAAGGCGGCCACGTAGCCCAGCTTGTTGGTCTTGGTAATCCTCCCCGCGACGACCCCATTTAGGTAGTAGGCCTCGTAGAGGTCGATGAAGTACTCGGCGAAGTTGGCGAGCCTCCGCCACTCATCCACATCTTTGAAGTAGCCGGAGCAGTGGGCGAAGAAGCGGTCTGGGTTCTCAGCGGCGGCCTTCTTAGTCCCGTCCATAAAGCCGTAAGACGTGGTGAACACCAAGTGGGCGCCCTCAGACACGGCACGTTTTATGTAGGTGTAGGCCTGGTCCTCCGGGACATTCTCCGTGTACGACGTCTCTACAATGCACCACTTCCCCGGGTCTGGACACAGCATAGACTCCAGATACCTCCTGCCGACGTCGTGCGCATGGGTCCAGCCGTAGTCGCCTATAGGCCCTACATAGATGAAGTGAACCTTCATCTTGGGAAGACCCGCGGCCGTCTTGGGGGCCTCCGCTGTGGTGGTAGT
>JAVVGH010000088.1:0-4546 GCA_032249215.1 Pyrobaculum sp. | reverse complement strand
CGTCGTTCACTGGAGGGTGGATAGTGGCTACCACCGCCCATACTTGGCAAGCGGCTTGGTATATCGCCCTTTTCGGCGAGCCAGAGTCGACCAGCGGCAGAGCCAGCGTCACTGAAGAGGGCGTAAAGCCCAACGTCACCATGCGCTGGCGTAGGGAGGACTTAGACCGCATAATCGCCGCAGAAAGCGATGAGCTGATGCCCCTCCTCGGCCGCGTCGTCAAGAGCTGGCGGGAGCTAGTAGACGCCATAGACTGGCGCTGGGTCTTGAAAAAAGTCGAGGAGATGGTAGAAAAGTTGAAGCCTTGGATAGGCCCCGAGAGTGCTGACGACGTGGAGAGGGAGGGGCTGGTGAGGAGGATGCTTGGCGAGCTTGAACTTGTCGCCCACTTCGTCGAGGCCAGGAAGGGGATGGACGACAGCAAGTGGCGTGAAGAGCGCGTCAAGAGGCTGGCTAGGGCTGTGGAGGCGTTGAGCGGTGGGAGGATAGTCGGCGATCACGCCGAGAGGCTGGCCCGGGCGATCATCCGCTACGCAGAGGGGCATAAGAAAGAGGCGGAAAGGCGTATCAAAAGCCTAGCTAAAGAGGTCGGTGTCTCTAGGGAGGAGGTGTGGGGAGTCGTCAAGTTCGTTCTCAACGATATGTACTGCTTAGCGAGAGACTGCGCGAGGGATGCGGTGGTGAGGAAGTTCGTAGCCCCAGCCCTTGAGCTGATGATGCTGGACAAGGCGTTGAGGGGCGAGTTCGACAGGGAGAAGGCGTTGCTCATCTTCGGCGAGATGTACGCAACTGCGGTGGCGGGAGACGGCACGGTGGAGCGTAGAAGGGTTGGGCTGACCGTCGGCGGAGAGCTGGGCGGAGGCGCCGCGCTACTGCGCCTAGCCACGTTGCACTTGCTCAACCAGCTTCTGCCTAAGGAGCTGAAGTTTAACACGCGGGCTTACGAGAGCAAGAGCAGATATTACAACATAGTCGCCTACGGCGAAAATGCGGCAGGGTTTAAGCGCCTCCTCGCCGTATCTGCGCCGTCGGCTGGAGGGAAGTATTTAAGCAACAAATTCAAGAAATTCGTGGAGGAGGCCCGGGTAGATGTGCGGCTCGACAACATAATGCTGACTCCAAGCGGCCTCGTCGCCGCCGACTTGATAATATCGGAGGGAGGTGTCGAGATTAAGTACAACGTATATCTGCACGACGCGATCGTGCTCCAATTTCACTCGATGGACCGGAGCCGCGCCGAGCTCGCGGCGCGCCTTCTGAGACTTGCAGGTGTCACCACCAGAGTGAGGGGAGAAGGCGGCGGAGACGGCTGGCACGTCAAAGCCACAACCGGCAGGCTTGCGGCCGGGCGCGAGGAGCTTAGAAACGCCATCGCCAAGCTCGTCGAGACGGCGCGCGACAACGGCTGGGTAGATGAGAAGAGGGCGAAGCGGTGGCTGGAAGAGCTGAAGAAGGGGCGTGTGTCGGCGGAGGGCCGGCCCGGGTACCTCATAAGACTTGACCACCACGGCACGCTGGTGGTGAAATATCAGTCAACCAAACCCGACAGAATAGAGCGGGAGGCACAGCGGCTTGAGAAGATGGGCCTTACGAGGGGCGTCCACTTTACGGTTAAGATGCCAGAGGGCGGCGGGAGGGGCTACGTCTGGATCCGTAAGGAGGGTTTGGCGTACGCCGCGTGGCTTTCCGTAAACGGCTCTGAAGACCAGAGGAAGCTGGCGGCGGAGTTCGTAAGTGACATACTCCAGAGGGCGGAGAAGGAGGGCGGCGCCGTCTCCGAAAAAGCCACAAGGATCGTAGAGGAGGGCAAGGAGAGAGGCTCCCTAACGCTGAAGGGCTTTGAGAAGGAGGTCGAGGTGAACGGCGTAAAATACAAGGTGAGGGTCATAGACGGAGAAGCCGTTGAGGAGGACAGAGGCGGCAGAAAGTTGCTGAGAATTAGGATAACAGCGGAGGTAGGCGGCGTGAGGAGCGAGTACACGATTACCTACGGCAGATACAGCAAAAACGCGGTCATGGGCTTCGCCTACGCCAGAGCAGACGCCCCCGGCGGCAGAGAGGCAGACGCAGAGAGACTCGCCGCCGTGATTAAGGCCCTGACGGGCAAGGAGCCGTGGATACGCCGCATGAAAGACGGCACAATAATGATAGTATGCGGCAGAGAGCACCTAGAAGGCTTCAAACGCTACGCCGAACTCACAGACGCCGTAGAGAGGTGGCTAAAGGAGACGAGGCGGTGAGCCCCGCCCACGGGCCGGAAGCCGATGGGGCGCCGCGCCTCAGACCCCCTCAGCCGCTGTGAAACGCGTTAGAAAGCCGAACTTACACAGGCGGCAGATTCGCTAGACTAGGATAGGACAAAGAGAAATGAAAGACTTAGATACCCCAGCATCAACTTCACGCCTCAAGCTTTTATACCGGTGTCTTGAGGTAGATGTGGAGCCTAAGCCGCCACACGACAGAGAGATGCCTCCAACCACAACCCCAACAGACGACCCACTACACATGATGAGCCAACCCCGGCACCGATCTGTGAGGTAGTTTTCGAATGCTGAACCTCTTCCCCCTGGTCCTCCTGGCTAGGGGCGTATATGCCCTGATGTGGTTCTACGTAGCCCCCGTGATTCCGGCCATGCTACGCGAATTCGGCGTAGCCCCCGCCGACGCCGGGCTTCTGCCGGCGGCCTTCATCGTGGGAGCCGCGGCGGCTCAGCTCCCGGCCAGCTACCTCGGAGCCCGCTACGGCCACGACAAGGTGGCAGGTACCGGCATGGTGATCTTCGGAGCCTCCTCGGCGTTGATGGGCCTCGCCCCCAGCTGGGGGTGGGCTGTGGGCCTTAGGGCACTGGGCGGGGTCGGCGCCGGGCTTTTCTTCTCCACCGCTGGCGCTGTCTTAGTCGCCTTGAGACCCAACGCGGTGGGGTCGGCCTTGGGGTGGTACAACGCCTCTTTTAACATAGGAGGCTTCGTGGGGTACTACTGGGGATACGTCGCCTCCGCTACCGGCTGGCGTCTCGCGTTGGCGGCTCCCGGCGTGTTGGCCGCGGCTTTAGGGACCGCGCTTCTCATGGGACGCGGCGTCAGGAGCAGGGCGGCGATAAACCGGGGGGCCGCCCTCTTTGGTTTGGCGTCTTTTCCGTTTTGGGGCGCGGTGTACGCCGCCAACAGCCTCACGGCGACTTGGATTCACCTGTACCGCCATGTGGGCGAGGACGTTGCCGGCGCAATATCCTCGGCTGCCATGGTCTCGGGCTTCTTCGGCGGCTTGGTCGGCGGGCTTTACGACAGGGCTAGGAACAAGCTGTATATCTTCCTCGGCGCGCCGCTTGTCGCCGCACTGGCTTATGTGGCTCTTCCCCACGTCCCGCTGGGGGCTGTGCCGCTGTTGGTATTTCTCTACGGGGCGTCTTTCTCCGCCTACATCACGGCTGTGTACGCCACGGCCTCTAAGACATCGGAGAACCCCGCCGCCGCGCTGGCGGTGATCAACGTGACTAACATGGCGCTGGGTCTGCACTTCAGCTACGTCTTCTCCTGGCTCATGGCCGCCGGTCCCGTAGGCCCGTGGCTCCTCTTGTCGTCGCTGGCTCTTTCCTCGGCCGCGTCTACATATATAGTTGTAAATAGGTTAAAGATTTATTAATAGACGACATCATGGCAGAGGTGAAGGTGGTCGTGGCGTTGGGGGGCAACGCGTTTAACCGACCGGGGGAACCCATAACCCAAGAAACCCACCTAAGAAACGTCGACGTAGCCGCCAGAGTCGTGGCAGAGATAATGCAGGGAGGCCACCAGGTGGTGGTGACGCACGGCAACGGGCCCCAGGTGGGCTACCTGGCAGAGTTGCAGAAGGACAACGGCACATTTCGTCTGGACGCCCTAAACGCCATGACGCAAGGGATGCTCGGCTACTTCCTTGTCTCTGCGCTTGATAAATACTTAGGCAGGGGGAGGGCTGCGGCTTTGGTGACCAGAGTCGAGGTGGACTGCGACGACCCGGCTTTTAAAAACCCGACCAAGTTCATAGGTCCCCTATACGGCAAGGAACAGGCTGAGGCCCTCGCACAGAGGTACGGGTGGCAGTTTAGGCAAGACCCAAGAGGGGGCTGGCGGCGCGTCGTCGCGTCGCCTACGCCGCTTAGAATTGTGGAGATAGAGGCCGTAAAGAGGTTGCTGGACGCGGGTTTCGTCGTTGTGGCGGCGGGCGGCGGCGGTATACCGCTCTGCGGAGACAGAGGCGTAGAGGGGGTTATAGACAAGGACTTGGCCTCTTCTCTCCTCGCTGTGGAGCTCGGCGCGGACTTCTTCATGATACTCACAGACACAGACGCCGTCTACCTAAACTACGGGAAGCCGAACCAGAGGAGGCTAGACAGCGTAGGGGCTGACGAGCTGGAGAGGTATTTCGCCGAGGGCCACTTCCCGCCGGGCTCCATGGGGCCGAAGGTGCAGGCCGCGATAAACTTCGTGAAACACACGGGAAGAAGGGCGGCCATCGGGGCGCTGGAGGAGGGCTACGACGTGTTCAGGGGAATAAAGGGGACCC
>JAVVGH010000087.1:0-4558 GCA_032249215.1 Pyrobaculum sp. | reverse complement strand
GGAGCTGAGCGAGGAGCAGAGACGCTACATAACCTCGTGGGAGTTGGGAACCTAAGTTTTTATCCCTCCACGCGTCTACTGCTGTGATGTGAACTCTGGGGTCTGACCCCGTGATGTCACTGACCTGCCCTGATGCGTCTGGCACCTCTTCCCCATCTCTCTATATATACGGATCTGTCTCTTGACGTATTTTATCTTCCTCTTCAGAGACGCCATGTCGCTTGGCGCCACCCCTCTTGTCTTGAGCTCTCTATAGAGGGCAACAAGTCTCCTCTCCTCCTCTTTATACGCATCGATAAACGTCTTAATTCTCATGCACTCAAGCCTGTCCAGGCCCTCCTCCTCTTCGGCAACTATCCCGAGTATCCTCTCGACGCCTGTAGGTCTATTCTCAAGCGCCTTCTTCACCCTCTCCACGTCTATACCGCCGAGGTACTCGCCGAGCTTCTCTATAATGTACTCGACCTCCATAGCCTCTCCACCATCTTCCTGCCTACGTACTCGTCGTCTTCTAGCACCTCCAACGCGTCTTCGCCCACCTCTAGGTGCTCCTCCAGGGGGACCCACCGTTCAGCCGGGACCTCCTCCACAGAGTCTAGAGGAGCCCACCTCTTGGGGTTCTCCCCCCTGCTCAAGTCCACTGCCAGCAACGCGGCTATATGTCTAAAGCTCTCCTCGTCTAAGACGGAGCGCAACTTGTAAAGCGCCGCCGCCTTTTTAAGCGGCGGCAGTCTAGTTAACTTAGGTATCAACACCTCAAGCTCTGCCGCGGCCACGTAGTGGTACGTGCAACGTAATAAAAGTTCAGTAGTTAATAAAGAGACGGGGGAGGGTCTCCCGAAACTACACTATTATGGAGGCCAGGTTCGCGATGGTGGGCCAGCGGAGGGTGGCCTCCATGGCCACGGGGCCGTGTATCTCAGAACCCTTGGGGTCGCCCTCTGGCGTTACTATCACCACGGCGTTGTCCTCAAAGGCGACCCACGTGCCGTCGGGCCTCCTAAACGGCCTCCTCTGCCTCACCACTATGGCCCTAAACACCTGCTTCCTAAGCTCCGGCTTGCCCTCCCTCACAACAACGACCACCATATCGCCGACGCCGGCGCCTGGAATCCTCCTGTGTACAGTCCTAGAGTAGTGACCCACGACGCCTATAACGCGGACGAGCTTAGCGCCGGAGTTGTCAGCGACGGGGACTAAGCTGTTCATGAATATCCCCGGCGTTACGTGGAATCTATACGGCACGCCTACTGTTCTCTTGCCACCGCGCTTTGCCATAGACGCCAGCTTTTTATCGATTTATATATTTATTCGCCTGGGTCTCTGCATAAATCGACACTATGCCCCCCAAAATCACTAGAGTTCCGCCGACGGCGGTCCACTGGGACGGTGCCTGGCCCAGAAACAGGAAGGCAAAGACAGACGCATAAACTGGATCTAGATAGCTGAGCGCCGACGCCAACTGTACCGTGATTCGGCGCAACGCGTCGTACCACAGAAACAACGCCAACAAGGTGTTCACCGTAGCGGCTGTAAACGCCGCGACCAAGGCGGAAGGGGTCGCCTCAAACTCGTACAACGCCAAGAAAGGCACTGTGAAAAACGTCGCCACGGACGTCTGGCATAGGACCAGGCGGATAGGCACCATACGGATTGTGGAAAGCTTGCTGGTAACAATAAGCGCCGCGTAAAACGCGGCGCTCAACACTGCGAACAAGACGCCAAGAGGCGTAACGTAGCCAGCAAACCCCACTAGCAAGGTTACGCCCACGAACGAGATCAATAGGGCTACCAACTTTGGCCTCTGCATTTTCTCGCCAAGGAAGTGCATGTAGGCGCTGGCCATTATAGGGCCTGCATAGTAGATCATAACGGCGGTGGACACCGGCATGAGGGCAGTGGCGTAGAAGAGGAAAATCCAGTTAAGCGCAAGGAAGACGCCAGACAAAACCGCAGTTAAGCCGCCACACGCGAAGCGGCGTAGAGCTACGGCCAGCAAGACGGCAGTAATTGCCACCCTGAAGAAGACAAACACGGGCGAAGGAAGTCCAGAAAGCTTGAATATTACAGGCACGCTACCCCAAATAGCCGTCACCGCCAACATTTCAAATATGCCGACTACGACTTGACTCCTCATGTCACAACTTGCGAAAAACCAACACGTGAGTGCCCGATTCCCTTCCCGTGGGATACACCCTATACTGCGCCATTAGCTTCAAGCCAAGCGCAGACGCCGCGCCTACAAACTTCTCCACTGACGTCTTCCTCTCCTCTATGTAAGCCGCCCCAAGCAGAAGCGACGTCAGCTCAAGCCGGTAGAAGTGGAGAAAAGCCTTCTCCACGTCGTCTCCGCCTCCACCAAGCTCTTTGGATATGTCGTGGTACGTCTTCGCCAGGATGTCTAAGGCTAATCTTACCCTCCCCTCCCTGGCGGCGTGATATGCAGATAGAAGCTCCACGCGAAACTTATTCAGCGGGATGTCTAGGAGATAGCGCAAATGATGCGTTATTACGTTTCTCCGCCTCTCCAGCTCGCTGTCGTAGTCCGCTATAAATTCGTCAGCGACTATGAGCAGACCGCCGGCTCTTATCCTCGACGACATCCATTTAAGGAAATTATCAAGATGCGAGGCCCCAAACGAAACCACGGCAGAGGCGCCGGCAGGCACGTCGTCTAGCACCGGGAACGGACTCAACTTTCTGAAAAATGGCGAAGATTCTACACAGGATATTTTCACGCTAGGCAGAAGCTCGGCCAGCATTTTCTCGTGATAGGCAGGGCCGCATCCCACGCTGACTATCTCCGTGACTCCGCGCCTATAGAGCTCATACGCGACGTATACGGCCTGCTCGGCGTAGCCAGGATGCAGGGGCTCGTAGACGAAGCGTTCATACACGTCTAAGTTCTGCTCAAACGACGTCGCTTTTAGGCGCGGAGAGCTCGCGCTTCTTGCCTCCACAACGGCTTTAGGCAACGTCGGCCTGCCAGCCAACGTGTTGTATTCGGCAGAGAGAACGTCGAAAAGCAGTAGATCTAAATACCTCTCCGGTGGTTGCCTCTTGTTTACCGCAGAAATCGCGTAGGCGAGAACCTCGTTGTCCACGTCTGGCTCAAGCAAATCCCTAACCCCCTCCGGAGCTAGCGGCGTTGCGTTGAGGTACCACCTCTTGACAGGTCTTATCTGCGAGCGGTAAAACATAGACACGACAGCAACAGCGCCGCCGCCCACCGTCATGTAAAAGTGGGGCTCCCCGCCGTAGAATTTGGCCGTCTCCCCCTCCCAGACGTATTTAGGCGCATCGAGAGGCCCCACTATCATAGCGCCTTCGATTACGTGAACAACTTCAAGCGGCGAGTTTTCATGAGGCTCCGCGTAGCGCACCGCCCCAGCCCCCAGCCGCATGATATATACCTCCTTGCCGTCTCTCAGTTCTATTAAACGAACTTCGACGCCGTTTTCAGCAATTAACAAACTCGGTTCCACAAGTTCGCCGAATGTGACGCCTAAGGCGTTGGCGATTTTCCACAGAGTAGAGATTGTGGGGCTTACCCTTCCCTGCTCAACGGCCCACAATGCCGATTTAGACATCCCCACCAACTTAGCTAGTTGAGACAAGGTGAGACCCCTCTTTTCTCTGAGCTCCGCAATCCTTTTCCCAACGGCTACCTCCACATCAGTTCTATGTTTAGAACTTAAAAATTTGCTCAGCCCGTCCGTCGCAGATCACCACTCCTCCACCAACGCATTCATCACCGAGGGTTCTAGGTGCGGGGGCTATTATCCTTTTTTCCAGCTGAGGAGGATCCCCACGTTGCTTGTTAGTTTTATCTGGACCCTATTTTTCTCTAGGAGCGGCGGTAGCTTGAGCTTGGGCCATGCGCCGCCGTAGTAGAAATAGAGGTAGCCCAAGTCCCCGGGGTCCACGCCGAGCGCCTGCGCCGTGGCGTAGTCTACTTCGGCGCAGTTCTCGCCGGTCACCAACACGCCCCAGTACCGCTGGAAGCCTTTTATGGGGCCGTCGCCTTCTATTACAAACTTGCCGTCTGCTATGCAGTAGGTGTTTCTCTGCATCTTGTATATGTCGGCGATGTATTTATACAAAGCCCTGAAGCCTTCGTAGAGGTTCTGCGACTCTTTCGGTTCCAAGATCTGCAGAGCCGCGGTGGGCGTGGTGAGGTACAGTATTGTCTGTGGGTGGCTCACCGGGATGGCGATTACGATCTTCACAAGAGACTCATCAAAAGCGGCCCTAAGCGCCCTGACTGAGATCTTGGTCCCTCTCAGCGTCTCCAGCTCCAGCTTGTAGTCGGCGTGTTGATGCGGCGGCAGGATCCTAGCTCCGTATTTGCCGGCGAGCTTCTCCAAGCCCATGATCTTCACGGCCTTCTCGAAGTAGGACTTGGGCATGGAGAAGGTAATCGCCACGTCCCTACCCTGGAGACTCTGCAGAACAGCCTCTACAAGCTCCGTGCGGGGGTTCGCCTGCGACGGGATATAACTGTGTACCGCAAGGACGAGCAAGGCGTCTTTTCTCGGTATTGACAACTCCCCGTCTG
>JAVVGH010000086.1:0-4589 GCA_032249215.1 Pyrobaculum sp. | reverse complement strand
GCGATCCTCTCGAGGAGGTTCTTCTCAAAACTCATGCCTCATAGACCCCCTCCGTATTTAAGGATTACTGATAATGGAAAGCCTCGCCCTTCAGGTCGGGAATGTAGTTCGTTAAAGTTTTTAGGAGAGGTGGGTGCATGGAGTGTGTGAGGAGGGCTGTTGCCGTGGAGGTGGAGAACCCGCCGTCTGAGCTCTACGCCGTGGAGGAACAATACCGCCGCATCGTGGAGGAAGTCGCGGCATACGTCGCAGAAAGGGGGAAGCTGGAGAAGGAGAAGTACGGCGAACTCTACCGAAAATTTAGAAGGCTGTACCCCCTAGCCCGCCCAGCTGATCCAGCAGGCTATGAATCAAGGCGTAGAAATCGGCAAGTCGTTTCTGGAGCTGAAGAGAGACGGCCGCGTCTACAAACCCCGTCCAGAGGTGAGGCAGGTCTCGATAAGATTCGCTAAAGACAGCTGGAGCTATAAGAAAGCTATAAGCTCTGTAGCCCCAGTCCGGCTGGGGCTGTCTCTCCCCGGCGGGAGGAGAGAGGTTTGGATAAAGCCCCACAGGAGGTTCTGGCTCTACTGGTGGAAAGCTCTTCGCAAAGAGGCCGAGCTTGTCTCCACGCTGGTGTTGAAGTGGAGGCGAAATAAGTGGTACGCCGTATTCGTCTTCGACGTGGCGCCGAGGAAGGAGCCTCCGGCGGAGGTTGTTGCCTTTGACGTAAACGAAAACTCGGTAGCAGTCGCCAGGTTGAGTCTCTTTGCCACGGTAGATGCCGTGGCGCGGTGGAACCGGCGTTATGTAGACCCCGCCGTATACTCCATAAAGACAGACTTCGGCAGGCTTGCCAAGCGGTACGAGGCGGTTAGAGGCAGAAAGCTTGAAGAGCTGTAACAGAAATACCCATACGCCGGGAGGGACGACGAAGAGAAAATACAGAACGTGACGGACACAAGGGAGTTTAGAAAGTTTGTGAGGAGGCTTAGGGAGGGGAGGCGTAAGGAGGGCCGGGTGAGGCAGATCGCCCGCGAAATGACGAGAAGCCCCGTCGTGATTATAACGGAGGAGCTTGGCAAAAACCCACAAGAGGAAATGATCGGCGTTGAGGAGAAAAGGGTGAAGAAAAGAGAGCTGAGGCACCGGATTAAGCAGATTCCGTTTAGGAAGTTCGTAAGGGCTGTGGAGGACAAGGCGAGGGAGACCGGCTCTGTAGTAGTTTACATCTCGCCGTATCGCAACAGCAAGGTGTGCCCCATCCACTTGGCCAAGCTGGAAGACGGAGGTGACTGGCATATACTGCACTGCCCCCACGGTCACGTCGTAGATAGAGACGCGGCGGCGTTGAACATGCTGTGGAAAATAACGCCAGAGGGCCTTGTGAAGGCCGTGTGGTGGGATGTGAAAGAGGCGAGGAAGAGGTTGAAGAAGGGGATCGTGCCGAGGGAAGCTGTGAGGAAGGCAAATCCCATCATTCTGCGGCCCATTATACACGCCGTCTGGACTTCGCTCGGGGCGCTAAAGGCGGGCGACAAATGGCCCGCGGTGCTGGCCCGGGCCGCCCCCATGACCCCCGCCCAAGGCGCCGATGAAGATGGGGCGAGGGCACCTCCCCGCCCAAGGGTAACCCCCGCCCTTTAGGGCGAGGAGGAGGTCAGTGTATGTAGGGCTTGTACACCGGGGGCACCTCCTTGGAGAGCCATCGGAGGAACTCCTCCGCCTCGGCGACTGTGGCGTGGCCGACCCTCAGCTCCTCCGCCAGCTTCCTGTCGCCGACTATGATGACGAACCTCCCCTCTATGTAGCTCCTTACGTCTGCCACGTGCTCCACGCCGGGGCACCTAGAGAGCGAAGCCACCGAGAAGCCCCACTCGGCGAGGGCCATGAGGTGGGGAGGGGGGCAGTCCCTGAAGATGAAGACCACGGGAGGAGACATAAAATACACAACCTACTTCTTTTTAAATGTAGATGCTATGTAGAGCGCCATTTCCGCCACCTCCTCCTCGAAACGCGGCTCCGGCGCAAAGCCGAGGAGCCTCCTCATCTTCTCGCAACTGAAGGCCTTGTCTAGAAACGGCATGTGCTTCTTGAGGTCCTTGGGCGCCGCCGCCTTGAGGAGAGCCTTGGGGACCGGCACCGGGACCGCCCGGGCCCCCAGCGCCTTGGCGATGGCCTTGACGAAGTCCGACAGCGGCCTCGGCCTGCACTCGGTGGCGAAGAAGTACTCCCGAGACAGCGGCAAGGCGGCGCGGACAGCCCTCCCCAGCTCCTTTACAGATATGGCAGATACCCCCGCACCCACCATGGGCGCAAAGCCGCGGGTCACCATCTTCGTCAAGGCGACCCACTCCGGGTGGTTGTTGAACCTGCCGTAGACCAGCGTGGGCCTTACGATGACCCAGTCGTCGAAACACCTCGCCACGGCCTCCTCGCCGGCGGCCTTAGACCTGTCGAAGTCTGAGGCGGGCTGGATGCCCTCGAGGTGCCGGGGCTCCTCCGTGATGACGTCGCCCACCGGCCCGCGGACAGTCGCGGCGGAGAAGTGGATCACCTTACCCCGCCACCCGAGCCTCCTCGCCGCGTCGCAGAGGCGCCGGGGGAACTCGGCGTTTGCCTCCCAAAGCGTCTGGGGGTCGCCGAAGTACTCCCCCACCAAGTTGATCAAGACGTCAGGCCTCGCGGCCTTCAGCGCCTCCCCGGGCTCTCTGTACTCCAGCAACGACGCGTACCGAGACGCGAAGTCGGCGAGGTCGCGTTTCTTCTCCCTGGCGCCGGGCCTGTGCGCGACGTAGAGCTCGTGGCCCGAGAGGGCCTCGGCCAGGTTTACCCCTATGAACCCTAGCCCGCCGAACAGAATTATTTTCACGGAGAGCCGGCGAAAAGAATTTTTAACGGTTCCCACGTACTTCCGTGAGGCTTCTACTGGCGGTTTTCCTCCTCGCGGCGGTGGCGGCGGCCCTTGAGGTGAGGGACTGGAACGACAGGCCGCTGGGGTACGGCACCGTGGCTGTCTACGACGAGGAGGGCCGCCTCGTGGCTCTCAGCTACGTGGTTAGAGGCGGTCTGGTTTACGGCGTGCCCTGGAGGAGAGGCTTCACCCTGCGGGTGGCCTGGGGCGTCGCGTCGCTTGAGGAAGTTGCGTCGGGCCGGGTGATCTGGGTATACGACAGCGCTGTGTCCCGCGACGTCGTTGAGCTGGGGGCTCCCACAAGCGGGAAGATAAGAACATGGGTATACCCAATTACAATCACCATAAGAGAGAAAGACGGCAAGCCTCTCGCCGGTTGCTACGTCCGCGTAGTCGACGCCACGACGGGGGGTAGGTGGCTCCAGCTTTTTACATACACAGCCTCAGACGGGTCAGTCTCCCTCTTCCAAGCCCCCGCCACTGATTATAACGTAGACGTGTTCTGCGGCGGCTACCTAGTCGCCACTGCTAAGTTCTCCGTGCAACGCGGCGCGCCCTCCACCGCGTGGAACTTCGACATGGTGGTGGATTACGTAAGTTCTGTGAAGGTGAGCAACGCGCCTTAGCGCCGCGGGTCACGTCTTGAGACTTGTCTTCACCGCGGTTCTGAACGCGGCCTCCAACTCCTCACCTGTGGGGGCTCTGCCGGCCAGTTCCTTGAATACTCTGTGGACGGCTTCAGATATGTCCAGTGCTCCGTGTGCGTATATCCTGCGCCTCAGCGCCCTGAAGCTGTAGATCAAGCCCGTCCGCTCCAGCACCTGGAGGTGCCACACCACCTCGCCGTACGCCATGTTGAACCTCCTCTCGATCTCCCTGGGCCATGTGTAGCCCCGTTGCTTTATGTATTCGTAGATCTGGACCCTCCGCTCGTTGGTAAGCACGTCCTTCACCCTGAGCAGACGCGCGTAGAGCGGGACCAAGACGGCCGACAGCTTCCGCAGAACTTCCTCCCTGTGGAGGAGGAGGAAGAGGGCCACGGCGAGGGGGAATACCGGTATGTAGCTGACGCCCACAGCTACAGACACAGGTTCAATATTGTTTATGAGCAAATATATTTTTCCGCCAACGACCACAGGCTTCACGGCGGCGGACCCGTTGAGAGCCACATCTATCCTGTACCACACCAGGGGGTTCCACCACCCCACCTCCACCAGATGCTCCCCCGGCGGCAGATCCACGGAAGACACACATGCCGAATATAAATCTATCCACTTTACAAACATTGAACTAAACTGGTTTTAAAAACCCGCGAACCCGTTTTCCATGACCAAACCCAAAACCAAGCTAAGAGGGATGTCCCCCGCAACAGGCCTAACAATCATAGTGGCGCTGATAGCCGCAATAGCGGCCATATCGGTGATCTACATCATAATAGGCCCCCCAATAAACACCACCACAACCATAACCATAACCCAGACCACAGTCACCACAGCAACTACAATCACCACAACAGTAAAAGAAACCACAAAAACCGAGCCACCACCCGCAACACCCACCACGCCCATCACACCCACCGACACCACAAAACCGCCTCCCACGACAACGACCATTACAGGTACCACCACGCAACCCCCGACCACGACGGCCATTACGGAAACCACCACGAGACCTCCCCCGACCACCACTACGCCGC
>JAVVGH010000085.1:0-4694 GCA_032249215.1 Pyrobaculum sp. | reverse complement strand
TGCACCTCCTGGCGCAGGCTACGCACTCGAACCTGCCGTCAGGCAACGACCTGCTTAGTACAGCCTCCACAGTCTTAACGCCTTGTGGCTATAAAAGGCTTTAAGGGTGACTCAGCGTAGCTCAGCGCGCTCACCGCTCGCCTACCTCGTCTCATCAACGGTGTAGATAACTCATCTATTTAAAAATCAGCCGTTCCAGCGTCGGCCATCGACGGCCACAAATGCCTTCTCATCACATGAAGGCTGTAGCTACAGGTTTATAACTTCGAAGGTGCGGCAGTTCTCCAGCGCCGCGATCTTTTCCGCATCTAGCTGGTGGTAGTGGCGCACGGGGAAGTCCATGTTTTCCGCCGCTATGTACCTAACTGCTGGAAACACGTCTGCTACGCCGCCGCATCTGCTGACAACCACGAGTTTACGTGCCTTGACCCTGGCCTGCCTTAGAATCTCCTTAAGCGAGTCCTGGGAGTAGTTACGGCCGTTGCAGAAATCGAAAACGGCAACGAGGCAGTCTTTCTTCTCCATTAGACTCTTCTGCCCTTGCGCCCGCTGGGCGGCCTTATTGTGTCGTGGGGAATCGGCGTGACGTCTTCAATTCTCCCAATTACGAGGCCGGACCTCGCCAGTGCGCGTATGGCGGCTGAGGCGCCGGGGCCCGGCACCTTCATGCCGTATCCGCCTGGCCCCCTCACCTTGACGTGTACCGCGTTTATCCCCCTAGCCAGGGCCAGCTGCGCCGCTTTGTAGGCCGCCTGCATGGCGGCCCATGGAGACGGCTTGTCTTTATCGGCGCGGACCACCATGCCGCCGCTGACGCGCGCCACGGTCTCCGCCCCCGTTAAGTCGGTGATTGTAATTATGGTGTTGTTGGAGGACGAGTAGATCCACGCAATGCCCCACCTAAGCTTCTGGGGTTGTTGCTGGGTTTGCTCAGCTGACGACATCAAGCCGCAGATTGTGGGCCATATTTAATGTTTTCTCCGCTTGCCGACGTAGCGGGGGAGGGCGCCGGCCTCCTCCAGCGCGCTGACCAGCGCAACGGCCAGAGACGGCACCACGAAGTCTGTGGCGATTGTAACCTCCGGCACCAGGTCGACGACTAGCGAGGCGAGGCGGAAGACGCCGGTTGGTATCCCCTCTCTGGAGCCTATCAGCACGTTTACGCGGTCTCGGCGGAAGAGCTGGGCCAGCTCCTCCTTTACGTGGGTTATGTAGTCGCCTTTGGGGTCCGTCACCACTATGGGCTCCCCCTCTCTGCTACGGATGTATTGATACAGCTCGTAGACGTAGACCGGGACCTTCCAAACCGGCCTGCCGTAGCTTCTGACTTGTATCTGGTATCTGCTCTCTATGCCCGCCTCTACAGCCTCTAGAAACGTCCCTAGAGACTTGCTGGGTATAGGTTTGTGGAGGAGGATCGCCAGCTCCCCCACCTCGAAGGTCTGGACAGCCCTGCCGATCCTCTCGCCCATCTTACGCACAGCCTCCTCGTCGCCTTCATACACGAGCTGGCCTATGGCGACTTTTCTGAAGAACTGCAGGGGTAGCGGCTTGTCGCGCCTCAGCTTCTTGTACTCCCTGGTAGCCGGCACACATATGGCGGCCGTGTCCTGAAATATTTCTATATACAGCGGCTTCGTCGGCTCCTCTAAATCCACCTCGGCGCCGGTGGCTTCCTTCACAGCTGCGCCGACTCTCACGTTTACGTCAATGGAGGTGAAGCCATGCTTGCCTCTTCTTGTCGTCCTAATCGCGAAGGTGTCCCCGCTCTGTATATACCGCCTCGCGACCTCCACCGCCGCCTTCTCTATCTCGGTTAGATCCGCCTTAACCGCCTCCTCAACCACCAGAACCCTATCAACCTCGGGGATCTTCTCAGCTATCAACTCAGCGGCTTTCCACCTATCTGCCCCGAGCCCCTTCACAAAGACAATGCCGAGGTAGCCCCAGGGGGCAGACACCGCCTCCGCCCCGGGGCCTAGGAGCTCCTTGATATGCGACGCCGCGACCCTCTCGAATTCTTTCCTTGTCTTAATTATCAAATCAACCCCAGACATGGAAGACATGACGAGGAGTTGCTGTAAATATTTAAATACAGACATATGTTTAGATATGGCAACGTGGAAACTAGAGGAAAACATACAGCGCGACATGGAGAAGGCGCAGGAGCACGTGGAGCTCTACGGCGGCCATGTGCTTAAGGCGCCTAATAGATACGAGCTCAGGACAGGCATAGTCATCGCGGCTAGGTTCGCAGACAAGCTGAGGCGCACAGCCTTCGCCGTCTTCGGCGGCATACTGCCTAAAGAGGAGGTAGTGCGGGCCACGTCTGAGCTCAACAGAAAGATCTACGAAAAGCTTGTATCGATGGGCGTCGGCAAGCTGGACATCATACGCATAACGGTGGAGGCCGCCGTGGAGGGGAACAAGCTGACGTTTAGCGAGCCCAAAATCGAGTGGTTCCTGCCATATGCCGAGGTGCAGAAAAGGCTAGAGGAGTGCGAAAAAAAGATGACCGACATCCGACAGAAAATAGAGTCGTTGCTGGAGGAGTTGCCTTAGCCAATATTTAACCCCCCTCTTTTTCCCTTCTTAACCCCCTCCGCCCTACATGCACCTCCGCGACACGGCCAATAAGGGAGAAACTGTGCATAGTCAGTGGTCTGAAGACGCGCGGTTTAAAACAGCAGTTCGTATTTGTCGACGCGCCGTGGAGACACGGCTTAAGAGGCGATTTCTCAACTACATGTGTTCGGCGTGTGGCGTGGGTTTGGGCTTCTGGTCGGCCTCCGCCGCGGCGCCAAGCGCCTTGTGTTGGGTTTGAAGAGTTTATAGGAGGCGCGTGGACTGCCCAGCGCCGGCGGCTGACGCCGCATTCTTCGTAGCTCTCGCCGGTGGTCGTGGTTTACCTCCTTGGCCGGCTTAGAGACGCCGGCCCCCTGATAAATGCTGAGGATTTTGGCCGGTTGTTCAAGGCGTGATGTAATTTTTTAAAACCAGTGGCTAAAACGTCTTGTGTTTATAATTCAGGAAGCGGCGGCGAGGGGCTTCACGGCGGTTTACGGCCCGCCTGGTAGCGGTAAGACGAGCGTTGCGGCGAAGCTCGCCGACAAGGTGGCTAATAGGGTGCTGTGGATTAGCACCAGCGAGACGCCGGGGGCCCTCAAGGGGACCTTCCTCCGGGTGGGCGCCTCGGCGGAGAAGTTCTACGTCTTTGATTTCCCCCGCTCGTTTAGGGGGAACATCGCCAAGTTCATTGCAGACCACATACACGAGTACGAGGCCTTGGTGGTGGATACGGTTAATGGGATTGCTCCGCGTGAGGAGAAGCTGGAGGAGCTTGTTCACGGCTTCTTGTACCAGCTGTCTAAAGACATGCCCATAATCGCTGTGGTGGAGGGGGCTCCTAGGCAGGTGTTCTACATTGCCGATAACTTGGTCAGGGTTAGCTACAAGGAGAACGCGCTGGGCCACACGGTTAGGTACATCAAGCTTGTGAAGTCGAGGTTTGCGCCGCCTAGCGAGCGGTATCTCTTCGATTTTCTCGAGGGCGTCGGCCTTGTGTACATCTATCTGAATAAGAAGCCTATGGTGGCTAAGACGGCGCTTCCGGAGGACGCCTCGCTTCTAGGGGTTGAGGAGCTCTACAGGTCGCAGATTGTGGGGGTTTACGGCGCCGACAAGAAGAGGCTGGCGGAGAAGCTGGAGGAGCTGGCGGCGTCTCGGGAGGTTTTCTACCTCTCTCTCTTCCCGCCCACGACGCTTCCGGTGGAGCTGGACGAGGACAGGGTGAGGGTGGCAACGACTTTTCGGGACATTGTCGAAGTAATGTATAATATATACTCGGGACGTATTAAGCCGAGGGTTTTCGCCGTGTCGGGACTGAGGGACCTGGAGAGGCTTTTGGGAAACGACGTGGTTGACTACGTCAACGCCGTGGCGAGCGTGGCCAGGTTTGTGGACTACGTGATCGACTTGGAGCTAGACGGCGGCGGGGGCTGGGTCACCGAGACTTTCCTCGACGCGAAGATACGGGTCTAAAAAACTCCGAGTGACGCAATTACGAACCGTTTCTTAGGCTTCTCCATGTCATCTGGAGACCCGCCGTATATATCCGCCGTGTTTACAGGTTAGTATCATTTAAATAATGTAAATAGTTGAGGCGTGCTCGGCGTTTTGGAGGCGGTGGTGGCGCGGGTTTCGCAGTTCCTCATGTCCAGCTTCAGGTCGGGTAGCGGCACATCTATTGTGGCGACGAAGGAAGACGACGTGACTAGAGAAGTGGATCTCGCCGCCGAAGAGATGGCGTACCGCATGTTGAGAGAGGGCTTCAAGGAGGGCGGGGTGCTCTACGCCGAGGAGAGGGGGGTCTACCGGTGGGGAGACGAGCGGTACATCTTCGTCCTCGACCCGCTAGACGGGTCTCTCAACTACGCGGCGGGGGTCCCCCTATTCTCGGTATCGCTGGCGGCGGGGAGGTACAAAGAGGGCGCTCTTTCAGACTTGGAATACGCCGTAGTCGCGGTGCCGCCTACCGGCGACGTGTACACGGCGGGTCCCCAGCTGGGTGCCCGGGTGAACGGAAAGCCTGTGAGGAGGGTCTCAAGGAGCAACATAGTCTTCGTGGCGGTCAGCAACGGCTTCCCAGAGAAGACCTGCGAAGTCGTGAGGAGGCTGGGACTGCGGGGGCGGAG
>JAVVGH010000084.1:0-4774 GCA_032249215.1 Pyrobaculum sp. | reverse complement strand
GGGGCCCTGCACCCGCATCCACAGCACCACGCCGCGCCAGATGCACACGTCGAGGTCCCTAGACATAGATGCGGCGTGAGGGAGCGAGACCGCCACGCCTTTATACCTATATACCACGCCCCTCCATCCCAAGTGTTCACATGGGCCGGCTTCGGTCCCGCCGGGTGGTAGCTTAATAAAGGGAGAAAGCTTGAGGTCGAGCGGCAGGCTGGGGCCGCTACTGGGACCGCAACCGCCGTCGGGGACGCACATTGCCGTGTAGACGCGGCCGCGTTCAGTAGCCGCGTAAAGCGTATATTCCGACATGGCCGTCAGCCGCCGAAACTCTGTGTAGTTCTCCTCGCCAACGCCCATCACCCACCGCGCAACCTCCACAACCCTCCTGCCGGTGGCCGCCTCGTATGTCGCGACCACGGCGTACTCCACCTCGTAGTTACGGGGGTCCACCCCGCCCCGCCAACCCACAACCAGCCACAACAGAAGCAAAGCCGCCGCGACAAGCAATAAAAAGCCGACCCGCATACGAAAAAGCGTAGCTCCCATTTTAATCTGTTAACTTTACGATGGTGTTGAGCGGTTTGAACGCATAGTCTTTTAGGTAGTGTATGAGCTGGGCGCGGTGTATGTAAGCCCCATACCTAACCCCAGGCGGCGCGTCGGTGGAGACATGGGCTGAGTAAAGGGGAACTCCGCCGTACCCCTGGAAGTTTAACGCCACATATACTTTCTCCACGAGGCTCGCATAGGGCCCGAGCACCCGTTTCAGGTAGGAACCCACGGGGAGACCGATGCCGACCCTGCCGCCGACGTCGAGGAGCGGCTCGTTTATCAGAAAATCTAAAAACCAAATCACACTGCCGCCTCCTCCTCTGCCGTCTTCCCCGAGGAAGCTCAGATATTGGACAGGCTCCGCCGCGTCTAACGCCCCAGCCGGGACGTGGTTGAGGGCGTTAAGCGTCTCCGTTGTTTCTATATAAATGGGGTTCTGGACTGCCCGGACGTCGCTGACGAGACAATTTGTGTAGACTTCGATAACTGAAACCCTTAACCTTATGTTGTAGAACACGATTGAGGCCGATTGGCCGTCGCTTGTGATTGTAAATTTCCTCCCCTCTTGCTTCCGGAGAGTGCCCGTGCTCCAGCTGTATATGCTACTTATTCTAGCTGAGGTGCCGTAACCAAAGCTGACTGCGCCGTGGGCGTTGAGCGTTAAAGCAGCGCCGTCCACAACATAGCTGAATGTCACGTCGCTGTCTCCAAATGCCTTGCTTGACTGGTCTATTAAGCC
The DNA here is from genome assembly GCA_032249215.1 of Pyrobaculum sp. GTDB lineage: Archaea > Thermoproteota > Thermoprotei > Thermoproteales > Thermoproteaceae > Pyrobaculum. Next base: position 3,486 of record JAVVGH010000084.1, on the reverse strand, counting down.
CACGGCTGGAACCCAGTTGGTGATGTCTACATAGGAGTCGGAGACCAGTTTAGCGTTTGGACATGCGGCGAAGGAGGTGCCGGCGGCGCGTCGTTTTTGCCTCCCCCTCACTACGTAGGTTCTGTTGGTGAATCTGGGATTTTCTAGAAGCGCTGTGTAGGGCAGTGCCTCCCCGGGGGTGGAGATGGGAAGTATGGTGAGCAGGGTGTTTTCGGTTTTAGGCGGCTCGCCCCGTCCGCCGAGGAACTCCTTCCACTTGTCCACACGGTGGGCCAGTTCCCTCCTCGGCAGTCTCAGCCTTCCCCGTATGTAGACCTCCTCTGCTTCACCCGTCGGCTCCCAGAAGAGAAGCGCCGAAAACTCCGCCGGGTTGCCTGCCTCATCTACAAACCTCAACTCCACCTCGCTGTCGCTGGGAGCCTCTCCGATCTTCTCAAACCACACGCCTCTGGCCGCGGCGTGTCTCTGCGTATATGGTTGAGAAATTTCGTAGCCCCATCGGAGGAACGGATACAGCGTAGCCATCGCTCCAAGCGAGAGACCGAGCCCGATGAGACCACGTCTCGTTATTTTTCTCGCCATCATACATACATACTTCTCTTGGTATATCTAAGTATGCTGGGCGTACTTATTTCTCTGATCTGCGTTTTGCCTTGCGTCGCATGCTGTAGGCATCCGGCTTGATATAAGATCAACCATTAGTACAAAGGCTTCTTTTCCTGTTGGAATCTTTTTGGTGCTTAGATGGCGGCACTTTGTTTGCGTCGGCGGCGCCGAGGATGGGGGATCCGCGCCCAACTGGCCCCTCCGATGATGCGGGGCTTATCCTGTTATCCAGCTCGTCCTCTCTGTGATCGGCCCTGTGTCCTCTTTGCCGTCGGCGCTTCACCGCGTCCTACACGCTGTGCAAGCCGTTAGGCTTTTTCGAAAATCACTTAAAATGGCACGGATCCCGTTCCGTGTCTTTCGACCCGGAGGTTGTGGGGGCCACGGCCGCGAGGTTGCTCAGGTTTATAAGGGTGGAGCACACGGTCTTCACGCTCCCGATGGCATACGCCGCCGCCCTCCTCGCGGGGGGCCATATGGATCTGTGGCGCGCCGTGTTTATAGGGCTTGCGGTATTCGGCCTGAGAACCGCCGGCATGTCGTGGAACAACATCGCCGACTACCCCATAGACAGGCTAAACCCAAGGACCCAGGGCAGGATGCTCGTCGCCGGCAAGGTGAGCTTCAGGGAAGCCTACGGGGTCTTCGCCTTCGGAGCCGCCGTCTTCATCCTCTCAGCCGCCGCCCTGGGCAGGTGGCCCCTGATCCTCGCCGCCCCCTACCTCCTCGTCGTCGTCACCTACCCCTACGCCAAGAGGCTACACTGCATGCCCCACCTCCACCTAGGCCTCGTCTACGCCCTCGTGCCCCTCGGCGCCGCCATTGCCATGCACCCCGACGACCTTGAAGCCGCGTTGGCCAAGACTCCTTGGCTTCTCGTGGCCGCCTCGGCGCTCTGGGTGGCCGGGTTCGACGTCATGTACTCCAAAGGCGACTACCACTTCGACAAGACCCACGGCCTCGGTAGCGTAGCCGCCTGCTTCGGCTTAAAGACGGCGGACGCCACAGCCCTACTTCTCCTCACCACGTCGGCGGCTCTCTACGTGGCGAACCATCTCCTCTACGGGCTCTCCACGTGGGGCCTCCCGGCGACACTCGCCGGCGCGGCTCTAGAGATCTACTCGGCGATCCTCGGCGCGAGGGGGGAGGTGGCCAGGGCTTTCAACCTAAACCTCGCCGTCGGCCTCCTCATCCCGCTGGGCATATTCACCGGGCTTTACACATAGAGAGAGACGCGAGCAGAGCCACAAGCGGCACGACGGCGTAGATAAACGGGTTGGGCAAGTACCCAGAGGCCGCGGCCCCCAGGGAGTAGCCGAGGTTGTTCATCGCCTGATACACGCCGTAGCCCCTCCCCCAGTACGCCCCAGCCACATGCCTAGCCAGAGACTGATCCAGGGCCGTGGAGACCGCGGCGACGCCGAAGCTCTCCAGAAGCCAAAACACGGAGAAGAGGACGGGGCTCGGCGATAGGCCCATGCCGAGCAACGCTATGGACATGACCGCGGCGCCAGCCGCCACCACGCGGCGGCTGGGCCTCGCAAGCCTCGGCCCGTAAAGCCAGGCAACCACTGCCGGCAGGTAGACAAGGATGGCTGAAAACGGCGAAAGTGAAAACTTGAGGTGTAGATGCGGAAGTATCTGAGGCCCATAGAGCCCAAGCGCCAGGCCGAGGAGGAAGGACAGCCAGATCACGCACGCCGCCGCGGCCACGTCGGTCCACTTGTGGCGGGACGACAAGTGCCTCGTCTCGCCCGGCAGAAACGCCAAGGCGATAAGCGAAGCCGCCGCGAAGGCCAGCGCCAACGCCCTAAACGCAACGGCGTAGCCGGCCACCACCGAGAGGACATAAGCGGCGGGGATCGAGACGCCGCCCGCAACCGCCCCCAGCGCCGCCGCTACCCGCATCTTGGAATACAGCGCAGGATCCTCAAGCCCGCCGACATCTGAGACGTACGCTACGACGGCGACGTTTACCAAGCTCGACGCAACCCCGGCCAGAAAAAGCGCGGCATATACGTGGAGGACCGCCGTGGAGAAGCCCAGCAGAGCCATGGCGGCGGCCAGCGCAACCCCGCCCACCGCCAAGACGCGGCGCCTCCCCACAGAATCCACGAGACCGCCGGAGGCGGGCCGCGTGAGCACGATGGCCAAGGCGTAGAGGGCGTAGGCCACGCCCACCTCCTCCCTGCCTCCCCCAAGCTCAAAGACGTAGAAGGGCAACAGAAAGACTACGAAGGAATACGGCGCCGAAAAGATCGCGTAAGCCCGGAAGTTAGCCCTTGACGTGTTCGTAGCCGACGACGTAGATGCCATCCACAACGCCAAGGCCACCCTCGCGGCCATGCGGAGACGGCCTCTCGTCGCCCCTCAGCTCCACCGCGGCTTGTATTGCGGCGGCGAACTGACTCACCACGTCTCTGTCGACGCCCTCCACCACGACGTCCTCCTTGCCCTTGACCTCCACCTTAACCCCCTTAGGAACCTCCAAAACGATCTTCGACTTCCTGCCCAGCAAGTTCTCAATAATGAGCTGGTTCCCCTGCACCTTGACGAGCATGGGAAAGTGCGTATATATCACCTTCAACTTGTACCTCCAGCCACTCGTCACGCCGAGGAACATGTTCTTAAGAAGCCCCTTGTACGTGCCCAAGATGGCGTACTCCCTCTTCCTCGCGTCAAAAACCTCCAGCACGATCTTGCCGTCTTGCAGAGACATCACCACAGGCGTATTTCTAAACTCCTTCACGATCTCGCCAAGCGGACCCCTAACCTTAACCACGTAGTCAAACGGCCCAGTCTTCTCTACGGCGACCTTAACGTTGCTGGGTATCTCAACTTCCTCAGCCGCATAGACGACACGCATAAAGCCGATTTTTT
>JAVVGH010000083.1:0-4862 GCA_032249215.1 Pyrobaculum sp. | reverse complement strand
GCGGCGCTGGAGGACTTCCTAGTCACGACGAGGAGCGAGGTGGAGATGAAAGCCGCCATCGCGAGGCGGCTTGAGTATATACTCGACGTGTTTGAAGGCGGGAGGATCCCTCTCGAGAAGCTGTTTACCACGAAGAAGACGGTAGCTGTGGACCTATCACGGCTGAGGCTATACGAGGAGAAGGTCTTGATAGCCCTTTTCGTCTTGGCGTCGCTTTACAACCATCTTTTTGAGAAGGGGGTGGCGAAGAGGCCCGAGAGGTTGCTGGTGGTAGATGAGGCGCAGAACGTCATGAAGCGGGGCGATGTGGTTAGGTACCTGGTGTTTGAAAGCGCCAAGTACGGCCTCAGGGTGGTCCTCGTCAGCAACGAGATGCCGCCGCAGGATCTACTGGTACATGGGACGCACATAATCACCCAGCCGCACTACACCTACAACCTTAAGGTTAAGCGGTCTGCAGTGTTGAGGAACAACGAAGTGGAGGAGCTATGGACGATGTAGAGAAGGTGGTGAGGCTTTTAGGTTTGGAAATAGATGAGTTAAATCCATGTGACATATATATTAACTACTTTATGCAGTATATCGCAAGTATTGAGAGAGAAATCCACGCAATAAAAAGTAAAATCAGATATCTTGAGGATAGATGCTTTAAAAATGTCAAAGAAATAAATAAATAGGAGGACTTTCTTTAAATATATGGCCGATATACGAACCCTCTCGCGTACTTACGCCGATAAAACAGACTCCTTCCGCATCAAGCTCATCACTATTAAATTCCTCCAGGGCCAGGTCCAGAACGCCAAGGGCAACCTCATAACCTTCAGACCGTCTAAAGTGGCCCAAGACCTCCACCTATACGGCCGCCAGGACCTAAGGGCGAAGACCGTCTTGATAAGGGCGTTCCTCGACGACTTGGTGCAGAGAGGCTACATCACAATAATTAAACGAAGCGCCAGAGGCAAGGTCTACGGCCTATACAAAAACAACAAGTTCTGGGACATCCTCACCATACACGAGCCGGAAAAAGTCCTCGAGCTGCTGGAGGCGGAGAAAATAGGCACCTAGCCTGAGCATTGGCGTTAAATACCTAAACACCCCTCCTTAGGTGGACGCCGTAGAGCTTTTACAGTTTTTACGCAGAAAATACAAGAAAGACAGCTACAAGGCGGCGCTTGTGGGGACCTACAAAGACGGACGATACGTGGAGCCCCCGCCTCTCCAGACAAGCATGTATCTGTTCCTCGCGCCTCTGGTGCTGTCGGCGGTTCCCGTGTTTCTAGTAAAAAACATGTGGCTCCAGTGGGCCGCCGGCGTCGCGGTGATACTCGGGGCCTACATGGCCCTGTATCTATACCTCAGGAAAAACTGCCTAATTCCAGACGAGGTCAGAGTTGTGCGGACAAACCACGGAGATGTGGAGAGCCTCAGGCGGAACAAGCTAAAGATCCTCGAAAACCCCTCAACGCTCCCCGACGACTACGAGCTCTACTACGCGCCGCCCGGCGTGTGCGTGGCGCGGGACAAGAGAGCAAACGCCTTCACCCTAGACGGGCCCCTCGGACCCGTGATATACTTCACCACCGGGCTCTTCGCTAGGCTTGGGCCCGAGGAGCTCCAGGCGGTGTTAGAACACGAGAGGGGCCACATCAAGTATAAACACACCCACAAACTCCTCGCCTTCCTCATCGCCGAATACACGTTGCGCCTCCCGCTGGTCCACCTAGTATACGCAAAATACTCCATCACGCTCCTCGCCTTCCACCTAATAGGCGTAGCCTTCCTCTTCACAGCGGTGTTGCAAGCCTTCGAGTTCGAGGCGGATAGATACGCCGCCGCGAGACACAGAGACCGCCTCGTCTCTGCGCTCGTCAAGCTGGACTGGAACGGCATAGTGGAATCCGTCATAAGCCCCCTCGCCGCCAGACTCACCCTACTAGCCAGGACGCACCCCCTGACCATTGACCGGATAAGGAAGCTCGATGCAGTTCCTCACTAGGCTGGCACGAACTGTAGAGCAGCTGGAAAGAGTCGCGCAGAAGTACGAAGACGAAGACCTAAAAGCCCTGGTGGCCGAGCTTTACAAACAACTCACCGTGGTGATAAACATCCTGGAGAAGATATACTCCATATACACCGAACTGGACATACTCGTCAGAACCGACCTCAAAATAGAGCCAGGCCTCTACCTAGACGCGGAAACCCCCCAGCAACCAGAAAAACTGGCGGAATACGTAGAGAAGCTGAAAAACGCAGGTCACGACCCCAACAAAGTCGTGGCGTATCTACTCGGGACAGGCGTAGCCCACGTAGAAAACAGAAACGGGGAACTATACATAGTACCACACGCCAAAAAGCGCTGAGGCGTCAACCCACCGGATCAGCGCTATTAACCCTGATCATCTATCACCCAGCCTGGTCTCGTCACCACTGAGGACGGGGCGGGGGATTAATATTTTTGCAAGTAGTCGAGATACCTCCTCAACACGCCAGCCACGTCTACTCCGGTCCGGAACTTCCTCCTGTAGTCACCCGCCACGACCCTCGCCGTGCCTCCGCTTAGCACAACCTCGGCGGTGGAGGTGGGGGATACGTAGGGCCGATACCTAACGGCGTTGTCCAACACCTCCACGGGGCCTGTGTAGGTGTAGTACCTAGACCTCACCGCTGCGCCCAGCCGGTCCATGAGCCGGGTCAGGAGCCACGCCGCGTGTTTAAGCTCCTCGTCGTTGATGACGCGCTCCACGCCGCGGGCCACGGCTGCCATATACGCCGTCTTTGCATACAGGTGGACTGCCAGGATCCTGTCGTTAAAAGTCAAGGTGAGGGCCCTGACGCCGGGGCTGGCTGTAACCGAAAGAAGCACCCTAGACAAGTTCCAGCGGCGTAACTCCGTCGGGGCACTTGTATTGAAGCTTCCTGGCGCATACATCGCAGAAGACGTAGTTCATCTTCTTGCAGATGTACCTATCCTCATACATGTAGAGCCTCCTCCCACATCGCGAACACCTCCCCACCGTTAACGTCTTCGGCGGATACACCATTGCGTCGAAAAATTAAACTAGGTTAAAAATATTTCACGTGTTAATCGGCGTTCTCCACCTGCTCCCCACGGGGGACCCCGACTACCTCGACCACGCGGTGAGAAACGCCAAGAAACTGGAGGAGGCCGGCGTCGACGCCATAATCGTGGAGAACTTCTACGACGCCCCCTTCAAGCCCAAGGCAGACTTCCGCACAGCGGTGGCGGTGGCCGTGGCGGCGAGAGACGTGGTGAAGACGGTGTCTGTGCCCGTCGGCGTGAACCTGCTCAGAAACGCCTGCCGAGCCGCCGCCGTGATCTCTCAATACGCAGGCGGCCGGTTTATTCGCTGCAACGCCTACACAGACATAGTCCTTTCGGAGTCCGGCCTGCTGAAGCCCCAGGCGCCGTACCTCCGCGGAGTAAAGGTGCTGGCGGACGTCCACGTCAAACATGGGCTTACCCTCTACCCACCAACGCTGGCGGAGGCCGTGGAGACCGCAACCACGAGGGCCAACCCAGCCGCCATAGTCGTCACCGGTGGAAAAACAGGCGAGGCCCCCGACCCGGTGGAGGTCGCCACCGCAAGGGCCTACACGCACCTCCCCGTCCTAGTGGGCAGCGGCATCTGCTTCAACACGTTGACTCTGCTGAAGATCGCAGACGGCGCCATAGTGGGGACTTGCCTAAAGGAGGGGAGAGAGGTTGATTTAGAGAAGGCCAGAAGACTCGTGAGAGAGGCCAAGTCTATGCTCAACCCCCAAAGGCCCCTCCTCCTCTAGGGCAGTATCTCGCCGTCTTTTACGTCTTGCTCAACCTCCCTATTGGGCCCAACGGCGGCCCCCCTCCCAACGTAGATTTCGTCCTTTACGTAGACGCCGTCGGCCACCACCGCCTCCACCAACCGGGTCCATCTGCCCAAGACGACGCCTTCGCCCACTATGGAGCGGCTGAGGTAGGCCCCGGCCTCTATCACGACGCCGTCCATCACCACGCTTTCCCTAATACGCACGTGGGGCCCCACCTTGCTCCTATTCCCAACGACCGCATATGGCCCAATAACGCTCCCAGACGCCACAGAGACCCCCTCGCCTATGTACACAGGCGGGATGATCCTCACCCCCGGCAACTCCGGCCTACACGTGTTGCAACTCTCAAGCGCGGCGAAGTTGGCCCTAAGGTAGTCGACATGCGTCCCGATGTCGAACCACAGCCCCCTGTGCACGTAGCCGTAGACGTCGAACTTCTCCATAAGCCTAGGGATGATCTGTTTAGCTATCTTCACCTCGCCGGAGTTCAACTCGGGGAACTCCGCCACAGCCTCAGGCTCGAAGATGTAAAACCCTGCGTTGGCCAAGTTGCTCCCCACGGGCTCCTTCGGCTTCTCCACAAACTTCTTAATCCTCCCCCCCTCGTCTATCAGCGCTATGCCGAACCGCCCCACCTCCTCCGGCGGCACCTCTATAAGCGCCATGGAGACCGCGGCGCCGCTCCTCTTGTGGAACTCCCAAAACGCCTTCACCGAGAGGTCGGTGAAGACGTCGCCGTTGGCCACAACGATAGGCCCCCTCAGCCCGAGGCTCCTCACCACGTTTATGACGGCGCCCCCATCCCCCAGCGGCCTGTCCTCCTCCACAAGCCTAAACCTGCCGCCCCACCTCGTGTTTATATAGCTCCTAATCACAGAGGAGAGGTATCTGGCAGACACCACCGGCTCAGCCACCTCAGCCACCCGCTCCACGACCCAGTCTAAAACCGGCCGCCCCAACACGGGGAAAAGCGGCTTAGGCTTGGTGTAGCTAAGCGGCCTAAGCCTCGTGGCAAACCCACCTGCGAGGATAAT
>JAVVGH010000082.1:0-4935 GCA_032249215.1 Pyrobaculum sp. | reverse complement strand
TTGCTAGCCTACCTCCTCGACAGGTTGGGCCTCCCGCCCTTTCTCGGGTTCTTCCTCGCGGGGGCTATTATAGGCGAAGTGCTCGGCGTCTCTCTCTCCGGCATATACCTACAGGTCCTGCTGGCCCTCGTGGCGTTTGAGGTGGGGCGGCAGCTGGGCACGAGCGGTCTTTCCCCCGCGGCTTTTTTCGCCGCACTGATTGAGGCCGCCCTCATCTTCGGCTTTTCTATCGCGGTATTTAGACTCGGCGGCTTCTCAATAGCTGAGGCGCTGGTGGTGGCGGTAATGATGTTGAGCTCCTCAAGCATACTTACCTACAAGCTGACCCAGACCCTCCCCGAGGCGGCCAGGGCGATTGCGCTTTCGCTCACGACGCTGGAAGACGCCGTGCTCTTCTTCGCCCTCAGCCTCCTTCTGGGCGGCGCCACGCCGGAGTTGCTACCGGTAAACCTAGTGGTGATAATTGCCATAAGCGGCGCCGCGCTTGGGGTCTTTACATACGTCTACAGGTATATAGTTGGGCGCGAATACGCCCTGCCCTTCGCCCTCGCCATGGCCTTCGGCTTCGTCTACGTGATTCAGTATTTCCAGCTGGCGTCTCCCTACCTGGGCGCCTTCATAGGAGGCTACCTCTTCTCAAGGGCGGATACACACGGCGTGCATGTAAAGGAGGCGGCCGCCCTCTCGGGGCTGATCATATACCTTTACATGTTGGTCGTCGGCATATCTATTCCGACGCCGGCGGTGAACCCGATCTACCTCGCCCTCAGCCTCCTGGTGGCGCTTGTGGCGATTTTCATAAGAGCGGCGGCTGTGTTTTTAAGCGCGTTGTTTACAACAGGACAGCCCAGGCTCTCCGCCGGCGTGGCGATGTCCATGGCCCACGTCTCCGAGCTCTCCCTGTCCATCCCAGTTGTGGCATATACGCTCGGCGTTGTAAAAAGCGCGGAGCTCGCCTTCGCGCTTGCGGTGACTCCGATATTCACCATATTCTTCGCGCCGGTTGCGTGGAAGCGCCGAAGCGCAGTAGAGGATTACGTGGCCGCACGTATAAGAGAGCTGAGGACCACGGTGGCGTACGAGAAGCTGTACAAAGTGGTCACCCACGCCTTCATCACCGCGACGAAACTTGCCGTGGTGTCTCTCGCCGTTGCGTTGGCCGTGGCGTATCTAGGCGTATACGCGTTGGCGGTCCTCGCGCCCGCCTCATACTTCCTGGTGAAATACTCCAGGGAGATATACAAAGACTTGCTGATAGCCCTCAGGGAGTTCGAGGGGGCCCGCTACACCAGCATAGCCATACTAACCTCCACCCTCGCCCTAGCCACCTACGTGGTTTTCGCGTTGATAGTCAAGCTGGGGGAGCTCCACCTCTACGTGTCTCTGGCCGTAGTCGCCGTGTTGACCTTTTCGCTATACGTTATCTACTCGGAGCTATCCACAAAGCGCTTTGATAAGTCGATTTAGCTCCTCCACAACTAACTTGAAGAACTTGTCATCCACGGGGGGCACCTCGCCGCATTTCTCAACGCCTTCACGAAACGCCTTGGCCAAGCGGTAGTCGAGCCCCGTAATGCTTTCGGGATCTATCTCAATGTCGGGCATAAGCCTGGAAATAAGCGCGATGTGGTAGGCGTGGTACTTAGCTGCGTTTCCCAGCTCCTCCGCGACGTATTCGGAGTCGGCTAGGGAAAATGTCTTCTGCCGGTGCACCTCTGCCAGGGCCCTCCTGACCTCCTCGGGGTCTCCCCTCCTCAGTACAGCCACCACGTCCATAGATGGAGAAGCGCGGGTAGCTATAAATGATGATACTTATACTACGAGAGCCAGGTTTTAACCCCCCTCTGCCAGCTAGACGTGGTTGTTATCCGCGTAGGCGACCACGAGGAGGAGATAGCCACAGCTGAGGAGCTGGAGCGTCTGTGCAGAAGGCTGAGGGAGGAGCTCCAGCGGGGCGGTTGCCGGTTCAACTCGTGGTACATACGCATACCTCCCGACAGGTTGCTGGGCCTTCTGAAGAAGGCGTATATAAAATACACACAAGGCGTCGTAGGCACGGGGGAGGTCATCGCAGAGTTTCTCGAGGAGCACCGCCTGTCGAAGAGCCTATACCGCACCATAACCCCCACCCTCAGCTCGCTGGGGCTAGCCGCCTCCGGCAAATTCACAGGTGCCGCTGTAGAAGTCGGGAGACTCCTCGCCGAGGGGAAGACCGACGAGGTTAAGACAAGGCTCAGGGAGCTGGTCCTTAGAAACTGCGTCTTGAAAGAGATAATGGAGAAGGCTGGGGACTGCTCCGAGCTTGAGAAGGCCGTGGAGTCTGTCCTCGCCGCATACGGCAAAAGCATCAGATTCGACGAGCTGAAGTACACAGCGGAGCTCCTAAAGATGGTGCATCCCAAATGCGAAGGTTGCGACTTGAGGTGCCCCACCGCCGAGAGGCTGGCCGCGTGCGTCGAGAAGCTGATACAGCTCTCCCACCCCCACATGAGGGAGCTGTTTGAGAAGCTGGACATTTCCCTCCTCCCGGAGCACCTAGACCACGTGGGGGTGGACGGCTCCACGTACCTCCTCAGCGTGAGGGGCACCGCGAAGCACATCGGCATGGTCCTAATCGGAGGTCCCCTAGAAAGCGCGGATCTGCAACAACTAAAAACGGCGCTGTCTAGGCTGGACGAGAAAATTGCGGAGGGGGTCTACGAAGTCTATGTAAAAATCCTGCCTATACTAGAGGGTGAGGAGAAATGCAGAACGCTGAAGCTCCTCATCGAGGTCGTGAGAGGCGACCTGGAGAGAGTGTCGAAAATCGTGAAGCTCAGCTCCTAATCACGTGCGTGGTCTCGAAAGTCCTCACTGCAAGTAGCTTGCCCTTTACATACGGCCTAACTTCGACGTAGGGGGCGAGGCCAGACGTGGCGATCTTCTGACCAAGCACCGTGTCTATTTGAAATATGCCTGTCTCGTTGCTCATGTATACGTTTATGGCAAGCGGCCGCGTCTCGTTCGGCATAAGCTCCACTTTCTCAATAGAGAGGGCGCTTAATGCGTGTATATCCAGCTTGCCTATGCGGTAGGGGTATCTCGCCCTCCCGCTTGACATGTCTGTGCCGTCTGCGATCTTGGCACAAGCCGCCTCAAAGGTGAGGCAGTTGTACGCCTCGTCGTGACAAAACACGGCATGCATGACCTCCTGCTTAAGCATGTACATCTTCTCGGTGGCGCCGTACACCTTCGAGAGGATCTTCTCCGCGATCCTTTCCGTCAACAACGCCGAGTATATGGGGTGATGCGTTCTGTGGACTGAGTTGCCTATGTCGTGGAGATAAGCCCCCGCCAAAGTCACCACCATGGCATCTTCCAAGTCGCCCACTCCATCGGCAACGACGCTGGGCTTAAAGCCCTTCTCAGTTAATATCCTGAAGATGGCCAAGGCGCTGCCGGCCACGATTCTTGAATGTACGGGACCGTGGTCGTTGTACCTAAGCCTCTGCACTGCGAAGACGTTAGCCATCTTCAGATACGCCTGCGTCTCCACATCGCTGTTTAACAACTCCCACACCTTCCTCACCCTATCGCTCTCCGGCAAAATTTTGTCTACCAGCTTAACGCCCACCTCGTAGGTTAACTCCTTCTGCACTCTGTATTATGGCAACCGGTATTTAAATTATTTTTATATAGTTCCATTTACAACCCCTCATGTACACTGTGGTGTTCATCACAGCCCCCGACCGCGAAAACGGGAAAAAAATCGCGAGACACCTCTTGGAGAAGAGACTCGCCTCCTGCGTAAACATGACACCTACCTCGTCAACATACTGGTGGGAGGGGAAAATCGAAGAGGCGGAGGAGGTGTTGCTCATAGTGAAGACGACCAGCGACAAGGTCAACGACCTTGTGAAGGAGGTGAAAACGATACACCCGTACCAAGTGCCTGAGATCATAGCGCTACCCGTAGTGGCGGGCTACGCCGAATACCTGAGGTGGGTTGAGAGGGAGACCCATGCCTAACGTCCTCTGGATCCTCTTCGACGGAGGCGGCGACAGGCCGCGGGGCGGAAAGACGCCGTTTTATGCGGCGTTCAAGCCCACGATTGATTACTTGGCGGCGCTGGGGAGTTGCGGCATTCTGGACCCCATCTCGCCGGGGGTCAGGCCGGGGTCCGACACGGCCCATCTGGCGCTGTTTGGGTACGACCCCTACAAGTACTACACCGGCCGCGGCGCGTTTGAGGCGCTAGGCGCCGACGTGTCGCTAAGGCCGGGAGACGTGGCTTTTAGGACTAACCTCGCCACTGTAGACGATTCTGGCACGGTCATCGACAGGCGGGCTGGGCGTTACATCGCGCCGGAGGAGGCGAAGGCAGTGGAGGAGGTCCTCAGCAGGATCGGGCAGGAAATTGGGCGGAAATACGGCGTTGAGGTCATCTACAAGTCCACGGTGGAGCACAGAGGCGTCTTGGTGTTGCGCGGTCCCGTGAGCCACAGGGTAAGCGACACGGACCCGCATAAAGTCGGCGCCAAGCTTCTGCGTTCCGAGCCGCTTGAAAACAGTAAAGAGGCGGCGTTGACGGCGGAGGCCGTGAACGAGCTCACCAAGCGCTTCTCCGAAGCGGCGAAGGAGCTTGAGGTTAACAAGGCGAGGAAGATGGAGGGTAGGTTGCCCATAAACGCGATTCTGCTCAGGGGAGGCGGCTACATGCCCCAGATAGAGCCCATCAGGGAGAGGTATAACGTAAGGGCCGCCGCCATCGCCGGAGTGGCGTTGATCAGGGGCGTGGCGCGGGCGGTCGGCATGGACGTCTACACGGCGCCTGGCCTGGGCGGGACTAAAGACGACGTGTTTGACGAGGCCGTGAAGCTGGCGGTGGAGCTCATGGCTAAATACGACCTCGTCTTTCTGCACGTAAAGGGCACAGACAGCACAAGCCACGACGG
>JAVVGH010000081.1:0-4983 GCA_032249215.1 Pyrobaculum sp. | reverse complement strand
TCAAGGAAGACCTATGTGAAGGCTGGAAGAAGGACCTGCAGGTCGGCCCCAGCTCCACTATTCTATACACCTCCTGTATGTACCACATAGCTCCGGTGATTGAGAAGGCCGTTGAGAACCTGGAGAAGTTCGGAGTGACGAAGGGCGGCGTGATGGCGCGGCTGGCCGCCGTGGGGACGAAGGCGTTGGGCGGATTCCTCCTAAGGCCCGACGAGGCGGAGGTGAAGAGAGCCGACGGGATAGTGAGGAGGATCTACGAGCTCCTGAGGAGGGCCGGGATGGAGTTCGGCCTTCTGGACAGAGAGATATACTCCGGCGCCCTTCTCTACGAGCTGGGCCTTGTCGACGACTTCGCCAGATACGCGAGGCGCGCGGCCGAGTACTTCAAGAAGCGCGGCGTGAGGAGGATAATTACGGTGGATCCCCACACCCAGCACGTGCTGGAGAAGATCTACCCCAAGTACGTGGAGGGGTTTGACGTCGAGGTGGTGAGCTATCTGGACCTCATAAAGCCGGGCGGGGTTTCCATCAACGGCTTCGCGATCCACGACTCCTGTCTCTACGCCAGGTTTCTAGGGAAGTACGAGAGGGTTAGGCAGCTCCTGGCGGCCGGCAAGCCCGTGGAGGATCCCTACATAACCGGGAAAGACACGGCGGGGTGTTGCGGAGGGCCTATAGAGTCCACCTTTCCCGGCGTCGCGAAGCAGATAGCCAAGGCGAGGGTCAGGGATCTCGCCAAGCTCTCGAGGAAGGTGGTGGTGCAGTGCCCAATTTGCTACGTCAACCTCAAGCGCGCCTCTGAGGGCGAGGTGGAGCTGTACCACATGGCTGAGGTGCTCCTATGAACCTAGCCGAGCTGAGGGCAGAGGCTTCCAAGTGCCAGTTCTGCGGATTCTGCGAATACGCATGCCCCACGTATAGGAGCATGAGGATGAGACACTTCGGGCCTAGAGGCCGCATTAACTTGATAAAGAACTTCGACGGGGAGCTCTCCGAGGCGGCGTATATAGGCATCATGACATGTCTAGTATGCAGAGCTTGCGATGCGCAATGTCCTGCTGGTATAAAAATTGCTGAAGTTATTCACGACTTTAAGGCATATATCCTCGAGGGGAAGATATATAAGAACAAGAGGTAGAATTATTAATGTCCTCAAGACTTGCCGATTTGAGGAAAACACTCGGCGAAGATAAGGTCGTCACAGACCCCGACATACTCCGTATCTACGCCCGCGACCCGGCCTCGTTCGAGTTCGAGCTACCGCTTGCGGTGGTCTACGCGGAATCCGCCGACGACGTAGTCGACGTGGTCAACTACGCAATAAAGAACAAGCTGTACATCACGCCCGTCTTCCACTCCACGAGCCTCTCAGGCAACGCGGCCACCGTTGCGAAGAACACCATAGTGCTGTCTTCGGAGCGTATGAACAAGATCCTGGAGGTGTCCGACGTAGATTGGCTCGCCGTGGTCCAGCCGGGCATAAAGATCGACGAGTTCAACCTGGAGCTTATGCGCTACGGCCTGCAGTGGCCGGTGGACCCCGCGTCGTCGAAGACGGCGTCTGTCGGCGGCTCCATAATAAACGGAGGCGGCGGGGTCAAGGGCGCCAAGTACGGCCCGGCCCCGCATTGGGTCCTCGCCCTAGAGGTGGTCATAGGCACCGGCGAGAGGATAAGGGTGGGTTGCCGCACCCTCAAGTGCAGAGAGGGCTACGATCTGCTTCACCTCTTCGTGGGGAGCGAGGGCACGCTCGGCGTCATAACAGAGGCCACGGTGAGGCTGGCCCCGCTTCCAGAGGCCTTTGTGGGGATAGTCGCCCAGTACGACGACATAGTGGATCTCGCAAACACGGTGGTTGAGGCGAGGCGTAGAAGGCTTTGGCTGATGGTGGCGGAGTTCATGGACGACGACGGGTCGGACCTGGTGGGGCTGGGTAGGAAATACACGTTGTGGATGGGCGCGGACATAAGCGCGGGCTCTGAGGAGGTGGTGTTGACGCGCCTTAGGGAGGTGGCCGAGGGGAACCGCGGCAAGGTGGTCGCCGAGGCCGCCAAATGGGGGGATTTCTTCAAGCTGCTGGAGCCCAGGAGGCTTCTCTATCCAGCCCCGGTGAAACGCGCGGTGGAGTCGTACGGCGGAAACGCGGTCATACTGATGGCCGACGTGGCGGTGCCCACGTCCAAACTCCCGGAGGCCATGCGCGAGGTTAAAGACGCCGTGCGGCTCTACGGGGTCCCGACTATAACCGGCGGCCACGTGGGCGACGGGAATATCCACCCGACGCTTTGGTTCGACAAGAGCAACGAGGAACAGAAG
Source organism: Pyrobaculum sp. (assembly GCA_032249215.1). Lineage (GTDB taxonomy): Archaea > Thermoproteota > Thermoprotei > Thermoproteales > Thermoproteaceae > Pyrobaculum. The sequence goes on along the minus strand of JAVVGH010000081.1, from coordinate 2,667 downwards.
AAGAAGGCGATTGAGCTCTTCGAGCACTTCGGCAAGATAGCCATAAAGTATGATGGAACTATAAGCGCCGAGCACGGCATAGGGGTACACAAGAGGGAGATGCTGAAGACGGCTCTAGGGGCGAGAGGGTCGACCGCGGCGCTTAGGATATATAGAGAAATTAAACGTATATTTGATCCTCATGGGATTTTTAACCCAGGTAAGATCTTTGAGTAACACTTAAAAGGCTTGGTTTTTTAAGAATACAATGATTGAAATAAGCCAGAAGGTTTTGAGGGAGTTTAATGATTTATTAGGTGAGAAAGTTGTAAATGGACGGAGGGTGGTAGTGGAGGAGTTGATCGAGGAGATGGCGAGGAGGTTCCAGGGAGAGATAAGCAAGGCGGTGAGGGCTAGGCGGGAGTGGCTTGAGGACAGGAGGCCGGTGAGGGAGAAGGCGGCGTTTCCCCAGTGGGGCGACAAGTTCGTCGACGCCGACGGCAACGTCCGGACGTTTAGAGAGATTGTACAAGGCCTCATAGACAACTTCCTGGGCAGAGACACGCCGCTTAGGTGGGGGCTTAACTGGAACACGCCGGTGCCGGACGACCTGCACCCGCTGAGGAACCCCGGGCTGGAGATAACGGGGCCGTGGTTCCCCATGAGCCGGGCCATCCACCAGATAAACGCCGACGTCGCCTCGATGATGGAGGACGAGGAGGACGCAAGCCCCGCCTGGTACGTGCCGTGGGGCTCCGGAAGAGCCGTGGCGGCGGTGTGGGAGGCTCGGAGAATAGTGAAGCGTGTTCTACGAGGCGACGTGCCCGATCCGTATCATGAAGGGGGCAAGGTCTACAGGATGCAGAAGGAGAGGTCTAGGTGGCCTACGTTGATACACAGGGTGCCCGGCCTCCACATACTTGACTTCGACATCAGGTTAGACGGGCGGCCGATACCGGCCATAATAACCTCCGTGGTGATATACACGGTCAACAACTACGACGAGTTGAAGAGGGCCGGGTCCGGAGTCTACTTCTACGTCCCGAAGGTGCAGACCCCCGGCGAGGCTCTCGTAATAGAGAAAATGCTTAGGTTCCTCGAAGACAGGCTGGGGCTTAGGAGGGGGGAGCTGAAGATAGCCATGCTCTACGAGGAGGCGATGGCCGGCAGGTTTTTGCCCGTCATCTTCTGGATCTGGCGGGAGCGGCTGGTGAAGAGCAACAACGGGAGGTGGGACTACCTGGGCTCCCTCATCGAGATGTGGAAGGACGAGGCCGTGTATCCAGACCCCCAGAACATCACCATGACGCACCCCATTATGATGGCGTATCAGAGGTACAACGCCTTGATGTGCCTCATGGCGGGTCTTGGGAAAGACGGCGAGCTCAACGCCGGGCCGGTCGGGGGGATGGCCGCCGTGATGCTCTACAGGCCAGACGACCCCTACCGCCGCCACAGATACAACGCCAGAGCCCTCAGAGCCATCTGGCTGGACAAGCTGAGGGAGAGGCTGATAGGCCTTGTATTCGTGACGCAGGAGCCCGTTAAGAAGGTGACCTTAAGGGAGGTGTTAGAGGGCAAGGTACATGGGAGGCTTTTCGACTTGTTCCGCCAGAGCTGGGTGGCGTCGCCGGAGGAGTCCTACGTCAAGGCCGGCAACGAGCCTCTCCGGGCGTCGCTGGAGGAGCTCCAAGGCCTCATAAACAGGCCGGTTAAGTACGTGGAGGTAGACGGCGTTAAGATACCCGCCGTAGACAGCGGCTTGACTGAGCAGGAGAGGCAGCTCTTCCAGCGCCTCGGCCTCATCGACGAGGAGGGCAACATCACGCCCTGGGTCGTAAGGGGGGACATGTTGGACACGCCGGAGAAGCTGTTTAGCAACCCGGAGCTGTGGGGCGGGAGGGACCTCTGGTCCGCCCTCTACGAGCCGCCGAAGGGAGACATAACGGCGGAGCACATCCAACACGCCTTCTACATGGCCGCCAACTACGGCTTCCAGCTACTCAACGGCAACCTCGCCGCGGCCATCGACGACTACGAGCTCGGCCAGAGGTTCATGAACGACCTAGCCACCTACCGCATCTTCTCCACCTGGCTCTGGACCCTGCTGAGGCACGGAGCCGCCGTGACGAAAGACGGCGCATTCAAAGGCCCCGCCAGAACCCCCCTCGGGGTTATCCCCGCCGAGGACCGGGTCAAGGTGCCGGCCGGCACGCCGTTTACCGAGGAGCTCTTCGACAAGCTGTGGGATCTCCACATGGAGTGGACCTACGCCTTCTACGACGACCTCGACAGAATAGCCGCCGGGAAGATACTCCATAAATTCACAGACAAAGTAAGGAAGATAATCCACGAGGCCTACAAGTCAGGCCCCTTCCGTAGCCAAAGCCCAAGAGAAACCGCGAGGCAAATTCTGGAGTCGCTCCACGTAGACGAGGTGGAGCAAGCCGTGGTGGAGAACCAGCCGCGCTTCGACCGCGCCTTCGCGCCTGTCATCATGGAAATCCTAAAAACCAAGCTGAAGTCGCCCATGTACCTACAACACGGAGGCCGCCTCATCATGGCCCTAGCCCCCCTGCCAGACGAAGAACGAGACGCAGTCCTCCACGCAGTCTTCACCCCCAGAGACCAGGTAGAGAAGCTGGTAAAAGCGGGGAGACTGCCCAACTACGCCCTCGAGATCTACGA
>JAVVGH010000080.1:0-5036 GCA_032249215.1 Pyrobaculum sp. | reverse complement strand
GACGCCTCGCCGCGATGCGGCTTAGGCTTAAGAAGCCCACGGGGTGAAGACGGCGTTAAAGCATCCTCACGTATTCCCTGGCCGCCACGGCGAATGCCAGTAACCCCTTGGGTCTGTATACCTCTCTCATCTTCTCCTCATACTCTTCGTATCGCTTAAACTCTAGTTCTAACCTGACCTCCCTAACCGAACCGTTTTGGGCGCAAAAAGCCTTCGGCGGGTTCAGCGAGATGCAAGCCTCCGACCCGTCGATCTTGATAACTAAAGCCGGCTCAGGCGGCTCCCTAAGCCTCTCCACCTCCCTCTTGTAGTCTCTTAACATCTCCTCAACACATTCCTCCACCGCACGGCAATACGGCTGGCCCAGCCTTACGCCGTTCACAACAACGCCACAGAAGACGTCGTACTGATTAACCCCCGCGCCCACCCTCACATACTCATACCACAGCCCCACCTCGTACTGCCCAGCCAGCTCCCACAGTGCATCCGCCACCTGTTGCCTAATGAACCCACCTCCTCATCCCTACGCCTCCTCCACCGCTCCTTAGCCTCCCACCTCCTCCTATCCCTCGAATGCACCCACACGCGGTACTTTATGCATACGCCTTTCTTACAGCCCTCAGCCGTCAACACCCCCTCGTACAAGCACCCGTCGTCGGCACACCACTCCCTCGGAGGAGGCTCATACTCCACATACTGGAGAATACCCAGCTTCTGCGGCAGTTCAAAAACAGAGGCTGTGGTTTTGATCTTTTTGACCGCCGTCGTCATATCCACTGCCTCAAAGCCGTCAACACCTCCTCCACCGCCGCCCTCTCGATTAAGTAGGTACCCTTTTTAAACCGCCTCGCCAGCCCCTTCTCAACCAGCCTCATCATGAGGCTGTGCACAGCCATGCCGCACCGCCTATCCATGCCGCACACATCCCGCGTCCTCACCGCAACCAAAAACCCTCTCTCACCACCCACACGTCTCTGTATGTGCAAAAGCAGAGCCGGCAGATACTGCCTAATCTTCCAAACCTTCATACCTTCATCCTCCCAGCGGCTTTCCTTATGCTAACCGTCGTTGTGCCAGCCGCCTCAGCCAGCGCCTTCAGAAGACCCAGCTTTTTCAACGACGCCAGCCACAACGCCGCCGCCGCAGAAACCCACGGGTTTTTGCCAAACAAAACACGCCTATTCCTCTCCAGAAGCTCCACTGCCGATTTGACTACAGCCGCGGGCAGGTTGACTCTAGCCGCCAATGTCTTTACGTAGTCCTCAATGCTCGGCCTCCTGCCCAGCTTCATTACTTCTTTCAGCCTCCACGCCACCCTCCTAACCCGACTCTCGTCGGCTTTACTACATTTGAGGAAGTCCTCCAGCGGCCTCGGCACGCCGGCCGCCTTAGCGGCAGTCCACAACACAGCCACAGCCACCACCTCCGGCGGGAACCCAGCCACCACCTCAAAAAACCGCTTCACAAGGGCCTCAGCCTCCTCCACCACGCTCTGCGGCAGTCCGGCGCACTCCCTAATGCGCCTAAGCTCGCCGCCGATTTTAACCAGCCTCCTCTCGTAACCATGCAGGGTCTCTCTGTGGAGCTTCGCCAGCATGCGCCACCTCGCGCCGTGCTCCGGCCTTACCCCCAAATCCGTCTTGACAACCAGCTTAAGCGGGGCCGTCCTAACCCGCTTCACCTTGTCAAAAGAACGCCACTCCGGCCCCACGTCCACCGCCGCTTCAGCCACCACTAGGCCGCATTGGGCGCACACTGTCTCTCCCCTTTCCCGGTCGTTTACCAGTGGACCCCCACAGACCGGACGCCCAGCCACGATCTGGAGAAAAACGGAGAGGCGGCGTTTAAGGCGAAGAGCCTAGCGACGGCTAAGGTGAAGGCTGGAGAAGGCGGCTGTAAAAGAGCCCGAGTTTGCCCACGTGCTGGCTGAGGTGGCTGAGCGCGTGCTGGGCTCCTTCGGGAGGCTGATGGCGTCGCCCGACGCCGCTAGGCATGTGTACAACGCGCTGTTTTACCTCTTCGAGGGGTATCAGACGAGAGATGGGGAGTTGCTCTTTAAGATGATTGAACAGACGGTGAGAGAAGCCGTAAAGAAGGCGGAGGAGGCCGGCATCCCAGACGCGGAATACCGCATCAAGCAGTTTGTGCTTGAGGTTATCGACGTACTGGCTAGGGCTGGGGAGCGGTATAGGAGAGACGCGCTGAAGGGCATCTCCACGGTGGAGAAGGCGCTGAGGACGTCGGCATTCGCCGGGCTTACAGCCGCGGCGCTGTATTCTGTATACAGCGGCCTCTACAGCGAGGCCGTTGTCTCCTCCGTCGCCTCCGCCGTGGCGTTGGCAGAGGTGGGTCGGTTTAGGGAGGCTGTTGAGTACGTCCAGAAGGCCGCCAAAACGCTGTATGAGGCGGCTAAGGAGGCGTTCGAGAAAGTGAAGGTGACGGTTCAGCGTCTCGTGGAGCTCTTCGTCGAGGCTGTCACGCGTGTGCTGGCTTGGATCGACGAACATAAGGCGTATCTCTTCTTGATGGCGGCTGTGGCGGCTGGAGTGATCGCGCTGTCTGCCGCGTTGAATCTGTGGGGTCTTGTGGAGATGGAGAAGTTGGCGTATGCGGCGTCTCTGACGCCGTTTGTACCCGCCGGCGTTAAGGAGTACTCAAGAGAGGAGGTGTTCAATATCTTGAAGAACGATCCAGACCCCTATGAGAAGTTCAGGGAAATAGCCAAGGCGGCCAACGCCGGGGAGATAGGGCTGGCTGAGCCTTGGGAGTCGTTGAGGGTTTTGATTATGCCGAAGCGGTCTGAGGAGAGAAGGCTTATGATGGGCAAGACGTATAGAGAACTTGATGAGAGGAAGAAGAAGGCCCTCTTCTACGCCGTTCTTGCGCTGGAGGAGGCCTTCGCAGTCTACAGGTCTGCGTTGAGAGAGGTTGTGGAGGGGCTTAAGAAGGCGGTGCAGAGGGTGGAGGTGGGGGAGGAGCCGTTCAGGCGGGTTAGGTACGTGGCGGACCTCGGCCGTCTAGCACAGCTGGCTGAGAAAGAGGAGGCGGCCTTCAAAGAAGCCTTGAGTGCTCTCAGGAAGAGACTGAACGAATACGCAGTCAGGCACGGTCTGAAAGACCTAAACGTCGAGGAGGGCGTGGCGAGGGAGCTGGCGGAGGCGGTGGAGGCGGAGCTCCCCAAGTTCAAAGACGTAAGCTTCGGCGTTAAGGCTTTGGCGGCTTTAATCGCCTATAGGGAGTATGCGCTGGGCAGAAAGAGTCCATACGGCACGGCGGCCTGGCACTGGCTTGAGGTGGGCGGGTTTGCCTGGCTCCTCTACTATGCACCAATAACGGCGTACAACAGGGCCGAGAGGGCTAAGGCGGAGAGGCCCGCGGCGGTGGAGGAGATGGTGGCGGAGGCACTCCGCCGCCTCTTCCTAAAGCCAGGCGCCGACCACCACCGCGGCTTCGTCGAGGAGCTTGCAAAGGGCGGCATGTTGGCGTTGGAACTTGTGGAGGAGAAGACTAAGGAGAAGACCGGGTCTTACGTGTTTAAGCTATTCAGAGTTGAGGAGGACGGCGGGCTCAAGGAGCTGGGCATAAAGCTGAGGATTGCAAAGGTGGGAGAGGGGGAGGGGGCGGGCATAACCTACACCCTGACCTTCGACGTGGGGAGGTGGCGGGACTTCTTTAGGCCGGAGCTTGAGGCGGCGGTGAAGGCGGCGGAAGAGGTTGGGGGACGTCTGCCTGTGAAGGACCGCCTCCCCTACATGGGGGGCTGGGTTAACTCAGACGTGGCGATAAGTGAAGGACTGTTGAGGATGGGCACCACTCATCTGTGGCAGTTGGCGGAGACTCATGCTCTGTTCGGCTGGTCTAACATTGCGGTGTCCCGCGTGAGTTTGACTCTTGAGGGGCCGAAGCCGCAGTTTGACGTGTATACCTCTCTCGACAAACTCGACGAGGCGATCAGAATAAGCGCAGAAGGTGGGTGGCTCAAGATGCTGGGAACCAAGGCGGGGCTGGAGGACCTCATGTACGTGAAGAGCTGGGACGGCCTCAAGCGGTGGGTTGCTGACCACTGGGACGAAGTAATAGACGCGGTGAAGAGGCGGCTCAAAGATGTTAAGGTCGGCTCCGGCTTCGACTTGGCTGGGGCGTTGGAGGAGTTAAAGAGCCTGAAGAGTAGGCTCGACGACGACAAGGTGGCTAGAGAGATCGTGGCGCCTGTCCTTCTGCTTATTCAAGCGGAGAGGCTGGGCGTAAACGAGGAAACGCTGAGGTACTTCGGCGCTGTTATCTCCGGGGCAATAGACGGCGACGGGTACGTGTCTGCGGCGATGAAGAGAATCGAGCTGGCCAGCGGCGAGCGCGAAATTGCCCTGCTCTGGGCGGTCGCCTTCGCGGCACACGGCATAGAGGCGAAGGTACAGAGAGTCTGGAGGGGTGCGTCCCAAGTGGTCGCGTCTGGTGATAATGCAGTCAAGCTGGCTGGCTTATACTTCCACCACGGGGCTCCTCTGCTTGAAGGAGACGATAGGCTTAAGAACCACAAGCTGGATGAGGCCATGAAGCTGGCGGCCGAGGGGCTTGACGTCAGCTGGGAGGGGCTGAGGAGGACTGAGGGCGGCCACGTCGCCGCCGACTTGACAATATCGGTGGGCAGCGCCGCCGTCAAGTACAACGTATATCTGCGCGGAGATGCGATCGAGCTTGAATTCCACTCGACGGACCGGGACCGCGTGGAGCTCGCGGCGCGCCTCCTCAGGCTTGCAGGCGTCAGCGCGGAGGTGAAGAAGAGGGAAGGTAGAGACATCTGGTACGTCTACGCCTCCACCGACATGCTTGCGGCTGGACACGAGAGACTCAGAAAAGCCCTCGCCGAAATTGTCAAGGAGGCCGTCGCAAGAGGCTGGATAGATGCCGGCAAGGCGGAGCGCTGGCTTGAGAAGCTGGAGAGGGGACGCGTGCTGATGGAGGGATGGCCCAAGTACCTTGTGCGGCTGGCTCTTGAAAAGGCGCGGGAGGTGAGAGAGAGGTTGAGAAGTAAAGTC